>JAZGIF010000056.1:0-6475 GCA_036481835.1 Nitrosopumilaceae archaeon | reverse complement strand
GGATTTCGAATTAGAAGGAACTCCTCATGAATCTGGAATTTCAAGTTTTTTTACATGGAAATATTTGGGCAAAAAAATGATTGAAATCCCTGAAAGTCAAAAAGTTGAGATTGTAATTGATCCTAATGGAAATCTATTGGGACCTGTAACAGTAGATATTGTTCATGGTAATTAGAAACAAAGGTGGCGTGACTCCCTTGCGGAACTTTGAGAGATTGCCTCTCCTTGTCAAAGTAACGAGTACTTTAGACTCACATTTCGTTCTGCGGAGCCACGCTAATTTAGTCGATAGGATTTACATCCTTCCGCATCAATTATTATATGAATTTAAAGTATTTAACATTTTGTTCTAATTTTTATAAAAATTCATTAAAAAAATTGAATTTTTTACTTGATCTATCTTGTCAACATATAGTCTTAGTACCATAAAATTAATACTCAAATGGTAGAAAAGATGTATTGAAATCTCGTAGGAGAAAAAAAATTGAGATAATAATTTTGCTTTCTCTAATTTGGTTTGTAATTACTCTTCCTTTACCTTGGATTCTAACAGCACCCCCTGAGGCTTCTCAGACACAATTAATCATTGTCTTGCAGATTACTGTTATGGTTTCAGTGCCCTTTGTAATCTTGGCAATAGTGTGGACATTAAAACCAGAGCTAACCACTTAGGTTATACTTTCATTCCATAGCCTACACATTATTTCTATAAAACACCATTCCCATTTCTTTTAATCTTCATATGCCAAAAACAATCTTAGGTAATTCTGTCCTAATCTTTGAACCAGGATTGTTTTTCTAGATATTCTATGACTTGCATCATTTCTTCAATTTTTGAAGTAATTGCCATTACTGATTGAAATTGTTCAAACATTTCTTTTTCTTCTTCTTTTGATAAGACCTCGTTTTCAGCATGGTCAAAAAAAGCCTCTTCTTTTGACATGTGATCTTTGAGATAAATGGAATAAGCTCTAAGAAATCTAGCTACTGGTTCTCTTGCATTTTCTCCATTTTTCCATCTTTGTAGATTTTTTAAAATGTTTTTAGCAATTCGGCGACCTAACTCATGTTCTATTAAGAATGCTCGAATTTCCTTTTTGAGAGTATCATAACTCGCAACACAGGGAAAGTAAGAGTTTTCTTCTCTAGAGTAATGAATCGAATCTAAAAATTCGGAAATTACTAGACTTATCTTTTCAATGTTGTCAAATGGGATGTTTTTTCCATCATAAAGATTCTGAGAACATTTTGAAACAATCCTCTCTAATCTTCTTATTTTCTCATGATCTTTTCGAAGAAGTTCTGATGCACTCATGATGGAATCTAGGTAGTACATAATTTAATTTGTATTTTTACTGGACTAAGGGTTGATATTGAACAGAATTACTTTTTTTGGATTGTATTGGACAATTCCAAAATGTGGTTTTGCAGCCCCTACTCCATAATATCCCTCAGGACCACCTAATCCCACTCTAATGAAATAATTGCAGTTTGGATTAATTTCAAATTCCTTTTTTTCAATTAAAAAATTGGCTAATTTTTCAGTCTGATTTTCTGTAATTGAAAAAATCTCTTTAATTCCATTTTTGTCTTGTCTTAAGGCAGTTTCCAAATGCTGGTGACCACACAAGATTACAGAATTTTCCATTATTGTTTTGGTTTCAGAAAATGCAGATGAAGCTTTGTAATGAAAACCTGCATAACTAAAAAACTCGAAGTCTTCCTCCGAAAGTCTTTGCCAAGTTTTTTGATATAACCAAGATTCTTGACCAGCATCAGGTGGAATGATTTTGTCAGAATCTAGTGGTCCCCCATGAACACAAATCAGTCCGTTCTTTTTATCAACAAATTGTTGTTGACCAAATGAATCGTCCTTATTTTTCTGAAAAAATTCTAAATCTTTCTCTGTTAGTGAGGAATGAGCATCAAGACTTTCAAGAGAACTCCCACTCACCCTTCTACCGTACAAAAATGCCTCATCATGATTTCCCATTACAGAGACTAAAGGATAATTTTTCTGAAGAATTGACAGTTTTTCTAAAACCTGTTTAGGGTGTGTACCTCGCTCTAGTACATCACCTAAATTAAGAATTCTTGAAATTTCGCCATATTCTTTTTTGAATTCAGTAGAAGTAACTAAATCTACAATTAATTCAAGAGCATCAATATCTGCATGAATATCTGAAAATACTAGATCCATCGCCAAAATCTACTCATCAGTTTAATTTCAATTTATTACTAAAAGGCCTGTTATCATCATTGAATCAACCTACCTTGACAGATTCTTCTTTTAAATAGACAAAAAAAATAATCTGACATCAATGAAACTTGTGTTTTTCAGCATATTAGATATGTTAAAAACCTATTTCGAAGAAAATCCACTTCCTGTAGTTACATCCGGACAATTTGATTCAAATTTTATTGTTGAAGGTCTAGTAAAGTTACAAAAATCAATTGTTGATTTATCAGGGGAGGATTCAATTGCTGCAGCACATGTTGTTTTGCTAGCAGCTGGAGTTACGATATTTCTTGGTGTTGCAGGAGAATCATTTTTCAAAAAAACCGGAATTCCTGACATTGCGTTTTTAATGATCTTAGGTGTCATCATTGGACCACTTTTGGGAATAATTCAACCTGAGGCGGTAGTAGAAGTTGTACCATACTTTGCTGCTCTTGCGTTAATAATAATCATGTTTGACGGAGGTTTGAATCTTGATCTAAAAAGTATGGTAAAGACTGCACACTTTGCTCTATTACTAGCAATTCTTGGTTTTGCTGTATCAATGGTAATAGTTACAATGTTAGCTCATTATGGTCTTGGTTGGGAATGGCTTGACAGTATTTTACTTTCATCCATTGTTGGAGGAAGCAGTTCAATCATCGTATTTGGTTTAGTAAGACAGCTCCGTGTTTCTGAGGAGACAAAATCAATGCTAAGTTTTGAATCAGCATTGACTGACATTTTGTCTACCATTGTAGCATTTATCATGTTTGAAGCAGTTCTTTCTGGATATTTTGATATAGAATTACTAGGGATAACATTTGGACGTAACATTGCAATTGGGCTTCTGCTTGGTTTGGGAGTAGGAATTCCTTGGATGTTCATTACGACAAAGCTCGCAAATGCTCAACACTCCTACATGCTAACCCTTGGAATATTGTTTGTACTTTATTTTATGGCTCAGTCATTTGGTGAATCTGGAGCATTAACTGCATTAGTTTTTGGATTGATGTTAGGAAATAGACGTCGTCTTTCGCGTTATCTTCGAATAACGCTTCCTGAAATTTCTACTGATGACACAATGCACAATCAACTAACATTTCTAGTAAGATCATTTTTCTTTGTATTTGTAGGATTGTTAGCAAGCTTTGGGCAAATTGAGTATATAGTATTTGGAATTGTATCAGCTATTTTGATTTACCTAGGAAGATTAATTGTGACCAAGACGACATTAACAAATAGATTTTCAGTGCTTGATAGAAAAGTTACTTCTGTAATGATTCCACGTGGACTTGCAGCTGCAGTACTCGCAACATTTGCAATTACACTTGGTCTGCCAAACGGAGAAGTCTATCCACAAATTATATTTTTTGTAATAATGGGTTCTGTAATTATTACAACAATAGGACTAGGAAGAGCAAAGAAAATTCCACCACCAGAAACTGAGGAAGGTGGTTATGTTCAAAAAGAAAAGAAAGTCTAAAAAAAATTTTTGGAAAAAAATAGCTGCCAAAGTGGAATCAATAGTTTTGTATAATGCCAAATTGGTTTGTGTCATCTAATATAGTGAGAACCTACTCATTATAGGTTTGAAAAATTATTAGGTTATTAATGGATTCTCAAATGATTCAAAACGTAATTCGTGAACCAACACCTGACAAAGTTTCAGATGTCATGTCAGAAATTACTCCAGGTGTTATTGGAGATATAATGCCAGCTATTTTTGGAGAAGTTGATGGAGGAAAAAGTTCTGAAATTATTGCAGAACAAACTCTTGATCAAATATTCAATATTGTAGAGACTGAGGTATTAGGTGAAGGTGTTGATTTTATAATTGAAAGATATGGTGATAGAATTATTGATTTGGTCACCGGAAACATGTTTAGTATCTTTGAACGTGTTGCTATGATGATATTTGGTAGTTAGAATATTGAGAGGTCTACAGTTCTAGCAGTTCTTTGAGGCCTTTGTATCTATTTCTGATTGTAACTTCTGTTACATTAGCAGCTTCAGCAATATCTCGTTGAGTTTTATCTTCTCCAATTTTCACACATGACAAGTATAGAGCAGCTGCTGCTAGCCCCATAGGATCTTTCCCTGCTGAGACTTCTTTTTCTTGTGCTTTTTTCAAAACTTTGATTGCATAACGTTTTGATTTTTCTCCAATAGCAATTTTACTAGCTATTCGTGCAACACACTGAATAGAATCTGTAACTGGCATTTTAAGAGAGAGTTCTTTTACAAGCAACCTATAGCATCTTGCAATATCTTTTCTTTTGATGTTTGCTGCAATTTCAATATCTTTTAGATTTCTTGGAGTTGCCGTATCACGACATGCTGCATACAATGCTGATGCTATTAATGCTGAAATAGATCTGCCTCGAACAAGACCTTTGTCAAGAGCCTTTCTGTAAATATATGCGGACTTTTCCATGACAGCATCAGAAATTGCAAGTTTGTCTTTTAGTCTATTTAGTTCACTGAAGGCTTGTCTAAAGTTCCTATCAACTGGTTCATGAACTTGACTCCTACTATCCCAAGTTCTAAGACGCTCAATAGTACTTTTCATCGTTGATGTTAACGGTTTTCCTGAAGCGTCTTTGTTTACTGGATTGATTATTGTCGCAAGACCCATGTCATGCATAGTAAGTGAAGTTGGGGCTCCTGCTCTAGCTCGATCACCATGTTCGTCTTGAGTAAATGATCTCCATTCTGGACCTGATTCTTGCAGCTTTTCTGATATTACAAATCCACATTTTGAGCAAAACATCTCACCTGATTCGTGATCGGTAACCATTTTTCCTTTACCACACCTAGGACATTTTTCATTTTGATTGGCTAGCTCGTTTTTCATAAAACCATCTGATAGGAGATTTTATCATTGTAGGGATTTATGAATTAACAGCCTTCAGAGATATCAATAAAGCCCAGAGTTAGCTACCTGCCTCAACAAGCGCTTTAGAGATCTTTTTGAATTTTGTATTTAGTTTTGAATTCATCTTCAAAGAAAAATTTTTCTTCAAATGCTGGTTTGAGATCATCAAGCCAGATTGCTTTTTCATCATATTCTGCACAGAATGGCTTTCCAACCCAGTCTGGATTTCTACCTTGTAAAAATCGGAGAATAATTACCTTTTTTCCTTTAATTGTAGCAACACCATCTACCTGTACTTTTCCTGGAGTAGCAGACATACTTGGACCACGAACAGTTCTCCCCAATCCGCTAACCTGTTTGTAGGCATTTCTAAAAATTTCATGTGCCTTGACTAGGGAAATGCCAAAGTAATGTTGCGCACCAGTATCTCGTACAACAAACATGTAATATGGAATGCATCCAAGTTGAACTTGTTGTCTCCACATCTCTGCCCACATATCTGCATCTTCATTAATGTGTGCAAGTAATGGAGATTGTGTTCTAATTTGTGCACCTGTTTCCCTTACACGTTTTATAGCAGCTTTTACTGAACCAGTTTTAAGTTCTGTAACATGGTTAAAGTGTGCCATAATAGCAAGATGTAATCCTTTATTGGTTACTCGCTCAAAAATATCTAAAGTTTGATCTGCATCATCATCTATAAGAAATTTGTAAGGCCAATATGATAAAGCTTTTGTACCAATCCTTATTGTTTTAAGATTTGGAAGATTTGCCTCAAGTAATGCATCAATATATGTTGAAAACATTTTTGCCTTCATAATCATTGGATCACCACCAGTAAACAATACATCAGAAATTTCTGGGTGTTCAGTCAAGTACTGAATAAGTTGTTCGCCTTCTCTCATGGCAAATTTCATCTCATCCATTCCAACAAATTGTGGCCATCTAAAACAAAAGGTACAATATGCATGACATGTTTGACTTTGGCTTGGGAAGAAAAGGCATGTTTCCTTGTACTTGTGTTGCATTCCGTATAGCTTTGTACCGTCTTTTAATATTGGAACGTTTAGCTCCATCTGCCCTGCAGGGTGTGGATTTAGCTGTAACCTGATTTGATTTGCAACCTCTTGAATCTCTTTTTTATCTGTAGTTTTCTTAAGAGTAGATTCCATTTGGTCATAATGGTTTGAAAGTAGCATTTCTTTTTGTGGAAATGTTAAAACAAACATTGGATCGTTTGGTATATCGTTCCAATCAATTAGTTGTTCAACAACATAGTTATTTGTTTTGAATGGAAGTACATTTCCAACCACTTCCATTTCAATTTTTTTTTCCTCAGACATTTTTTGAATTTGAGGAAGTTCACGAAAATTTGCAAG
>JAZGIF010000055.1:0-3562 GCA_036481835.1 Nitrosopumilaceae archaeon | reverse complement strand
TTGTTTAATTTGGATATTCCAACTGAATGTCCTAATGTTCCTTCAGAAATCTTAGATCCCAAAAACACATGGATTGATAAAGATTCATACGATCTTTCTGCAAGAAAGCTTGCTCAAATGTTTATTGACAACTTTGAAAAGTTCAAGAATGTTTCACAAGATATTAAGAATGCTGGACCAAAAATTTCTTGAATTTACTCTATGAACTTCTGATTTTAATTCCCACTAGTGCGATTATAACAATTATAAAAAATACAATAATTACTTGTCTTTCTGGAATGCTAATTAATTCAAAAAAGCTGAGATTTTTTGTTTTTGAGATAGTCCCGACTTGAAAAGTTTCATACAAATCAAATGTTGTTTCATTTGATCTGATTTTTGTTTCAATCCAATATTCGCCTGGTTCATTTACAGTTAGGGTAGCGTCTTTAGTTGGAGTAGCTGAGGTCGTATCAGTTTTTCCAGTATCTTTGTTTATAATAGAAATTTTGGCATAAGACCATTTTTCTGGAAAAACTAGTTTAAAATTTAATTCTCCATGATTTTCTTGAATACCAATTTTGCCTTTGTTTACATGAATCAAAATTGGTATACTAAACATAACTCCATCATGTTCAATGAAAGCAACGTCTTCGAATTGACCTAATTTCTCATCATTCAATGATGCAGAAATACTTAATGTGTCGTTTTCTAACTGATGACCAAGTTCAATAAACTCATTTCCCAAAAAACTAACGTCAATGTTATCAAGTTTTTCATCTAGACTTTTGATTTGTAATTTTTCTGTTTGGGTTGGTTTTTCTGAGGATAGATTAAAAATCAAAAACGTTGGTTCTATAACGAGATTTGCACCAAATGCCTTTGTTACATTTATCCTCCCAGATCCTCCAATTTTAGCTGGAAACTTGTTTCCATAGGCATCAAAAACTGGATCAGAAGTAGTTACAAGAATGGATTTTATTTCATGTGGTTTTAACTCCGAATCTTTTTGCAACAACAATGCTGCTGCACCTGTTACATGAGGTGCAGCAAAACTTGTACCGCTTGTAAAATTGTATTTTCCATCTGTCAGCGTAGTATTAACAAAGGCACCTGGTGCAACCATATCAGGTTTTATGTAAAATGGAGAAACAGGTCCTCTGGAGCTAAAAGGTGCAACAAAATCTGGATTGTAAAAAATATTTAAAACTCCAACAGTTCTATTTTGAAGTAAATCTCTAATCTTCAATCCATCTTCATTTGACATCGATAGTGCGGGGATTTTGGGTTTGTAATTTGGACCAGCTAATTCATGTGTAAGCTCACCTAAAAACAAACCAGGTTTATTGTTGTAAACTATAATGGCTTTTGCTCCAGACTTTGCAGCATTTGCTTCTTTATCTGAAAAATAAACTATCTCATTTTCAACGTCACTGCCTCTCTCAACTAGTAGTATGGAGTTCTCAACATTGGCTCCCTCAAGATCTCTTTCTCTTCCAAATTTACCAAACATAATATCTGCAATGATTGGTTTATCCAAAGCATTTGTTCCAACCATTGGAATCATCTGAAATTGTATTTCTTCAATCTCAAATGTAGAAACAATACTTGAGCTAATGTTATTGTAAGATGCACCAACTGTTATGACATTTGGATTTAAGGCAGGGCTTCCAATGGTGCCAAAGCTAGGACCATTATTTCCTGCTGCAGTTACAACTAGAATTCCTTGACTAATTGCTTTGTTAACAGCGTCATCAATTTTTTTGTTAGTCTTATTTACGCCCAAACTAATGTTGATAATATCTGCATCATCAATTACCGCCTGTTCGATTGCTTTAATTATCAAATCCGAGGAAACTGAATTTCCATCATCAGAAACTCGATAAGCTAAAATTTTTGATTCTGGAGCAATTCCTTTCAATGCTCCATTAGCTGCAATAATTCCTGCTACTTCAGTTCCATGTCCATTAGTATCAAGTGGGGTCATATCATTATCTACAAAGTCATAACCTCCAACTACCTTCCCATCAGAACCTAATCCAAAGAGATCTGGATGATTATAGTCAACCCCAGTATCAATGATAGCTATCTTTATGCCGCTTCCATCAAATCCAGAATTATTAGGATTCTCTATTCCAATGTATGGCCCACTTTTTTCTAACATAATATGAAATTCTGTTTTATCTTCAAAAAATTGCCAGCTTAGTATAGTAGCAAATACAATTATTCCAAAAAAAATTCCAATTTTCGTTTTCACAACTTTTCACCTATTTAGACTGTAAAAATACATTCCTTACTAAAGCAATAAATTATCTAAAGTAAGAAATTGCACATGGGAAAATACACACTTCCTAAATTACCTTATGGCTATGATGCATTAGAACCACATATTGATGCAAGAACGATGGAAATACATCACACAAAACACCATCAAACTTACACCGACAAACTAAATGCAGCATTAGAAAAGTGCAGCTCAGACATTCAAAACAAGGACATTTTAGAAATCCTAAGTAACATTGACCAGATACCATCTGATCAGAAAGGTGCAATAAACTTTAACGGCGGTGGCTATGATAACCACAAACTCTTTTGGGATAACATGAAACCAAATGGAGGAGGGGAGCCAGGCGGTGCAGTGGCCGATGCCATTAACGCATCTTTTGGTAGTTTTTCTGACTTTAAAGAAAAATTCTCTTCAACAACTGCAGTCATTCAGGGTAGTGGTTGGGGCTGGTTAGTCTATAATCCCTCATCAAGCAAAGTAGAATACACTTCAATGCCGAATCAGACTAGTCCAAGAACAAAGGGTCTAGTACCGTTATTGGGTCTTGATGTATGGGAACATGCATACTATCTCAAATATCAAAACAAACGACCTGATTACATATCTGCTTGGTGGAATGTGGTCAACTGGGATGAAGTAGACAGTAGATTATCAAAAGCAAAGTAAAAATTCAATATTTTCTTTTTTTTCTTTTTCCCATTTTTTTGTCATGAATGCATTTATAGCCATTACAAGCACTTTTGTTGTAATTGAGTGAAGAAAAGGCACAACAACTATTGTATCAAATGCAGATGTTAGAGACATATCTAGGGGATCTAATAAACAAGGAAAACAATCTTGTAAACATTATACGAGAAGCCGCATCTGCAATTGGATCAATTAAAGCTCTCAATGAAACAACTGAATCAGAAACACTGGTACCAATGGGTATAGGAGCATTTGTTAAAGCAAAAATTCAACCTAATCAAAAACTTATTTTAAATTTAGGTGCAGGAGCAGCTGTTGAAAAGGATAAAGATTCAGCAATAAACTATCTTGAATCCAGAATTAAAGAAATGGAAGTTGCGCTAAGAGAAACTAATGCAAGGAGACAAGAAATAACTGCTAGTTTGGAACAAGGAAAACAAGAAATGAATAACCTTGTACAAGCATCACGTATTGAAAAACAATAAGGGTCAACAAAATGTTTGAAAATTTACGTACTGCATTTTCAAGCGCAGCTAAAAGTTTCAGTGAAAAAGAATTAAAAGAAAAAGACATTGACGAAATTTTATTCCAATTAGAAATTTCATTATT
>JAZGIF010000054.1:0-2046 GCA_036481835.1 Nitrosopumilaceae archaeon | reverse complement strand
GATAAAACGAATTTTTTGTAATACTCATTAGCATGCAACTTTTTGTAATATTTTCCTCTGAGGAAGACAGAGCTCCAATAGTCTCCTCTTGGTTTTAGCAAAATTGGGTTCATATCAGGAGTAATTTCGGTTCTTGCGGCTACGGCTTGAACGGCCTGAGCACGAGATATCTCAAATCCTTTTCCTTTGTAGGAAAAATTTGACATATTTTGGGATTTGAATGGTGCAACGTTATATCCTGCATTTGAAAAAATTCTGCAAAGGGCTGCAACCAAGGTAGTTTTTCCAGCTCCTGATGAAGTACCTTGGATCATCAGTGACTTTGAAATATTAAATTCCCCCCAGTGCTTTTACTAGTTTTACATTTTCTTTGTGAGATTTTACTGCAATTCTAATGTGATTTTCATCCAGTCCTCTAAATGAACTACCATCTCTAATCAAAATTTTTTTTCGCAATAGTTTTTTTTGTAAAGTTTTAGATTTTAGTTTTGATTTTATTAATATAAAATTTGTCGAAGTATTATAACAAGAATAGCTACCAATTTTTGAAATAGAATTTCTAAGAAACTTAGTCTCCTTATCAATTAGTTTTTTTGATTTTCCTAGATATTTATTATAACATAGAGCTGCACTTGCAGCTTTTTGTGCAATACCACTTATGTTCCATGGAATTTTTATTTTATTAAGAATTGAAATTACTTGCTTGTTTCCTAATCCATAACCTATCCGTAAACCTGCCAAGCCAAAAGATTTTGTAAGCGAGCGCAAAACAAAAAGATTCTCATATTTTTTTAAATCATTTACAAGAGACTGTTTATGATCAGATAATTCTATAAAACATTCATCAACAAAAACAAATGTAGATTTTTTCTTTGCATTTTGTAGTATTTTTAACATTGTTTTTCTTGATAAAAGAATTCCTGTTGGATTATTTGGGTTACACAAAAATATGCAGCCATTTTTTGGAATTTTTTTGAGAAATAGATCAAGATTCTCTGAAAGATTCATTGTTTTAAAAAATGATACCTTACAGCCACTTAGCTTTGCTGCTGCCTCATATTCTCCAAAAGTCGGTACGGGAATTAATACAGGTGTTTTTTTGTTTAAAAATGCATGACAAAAATTGTAAATTATTTCTGTTGCACCATTTCCAACAACAATTTTGTTTGCAGGAACTTTTGTGTACCAAGAAAGATTTTTTCGTAGTTTTGTAGATTCAGAATCCGGATAAACTTCTAAAGTGTTAATATTTTTTTTTAGATATTTTTTTACACCTGGTGGAGGGCCTAATGGATTTACGTTTGAGCTAAAGTCGATAATTTTAGAATCAGGGTTTTTTATCGAATACAAACCTCCATGTGAGACTGGATTGTGACCCTGAATCAGTTTATTTGGTTTAAATTTCACAGAAGTAAAATAAGTTATTTGGGATTTAGTGTGTTTGGGTTTTAATCACTAAAGGATTAATAACAGAATCTCGAAAATACGATTTATGAAAAAGAAGGCAGCTATTATCGGTGTAACAGGCGCTGTAGGCCAAGAATTCGTAGTGTCACTTAAGGATCATCCTTGGTTTGAGGTAACACAAATTGCAGCTTCAGAAAAGTCTGCAGGAAAAAAATACTCGGATGCGATCCGTGATCCAAATACCGGAATTTCTGCATGGCAAGTTAGAGGAGAGATTCCTGATTACATCAAAGAAATGACAGTGATCTCAGTTGATGAAATCAAAGTTGATGAGCTTGATTTGATATTTTCATCCATTGAAAGCGGAGCTGCTAGAGACATTGAAGAAAGATTTGCAAAGGATGTTCCAGTAATTAGTACTTCATCAGCATTCCGATATGAAGAAGATGTTCCAATATTGATTCCAGGAATAAATGATGAACAGGCAGAACTAATCGACGTTCAAAGAAAAAACCGTAACTGGAAGGGATTTATCGCACCACTCCCAAATTGTACCACAACTGGTCTTGCAATCACCATGAAGCCATTGTATGAAGAATATGGAGCAAAAAGAGTTTTGATGACTTCGATGCAGGCAAT
>JAZGIF010000053.1:0-7317 GCA_036481835.1 Nitrosopumilaceae archaeon | reverse complement strand
CAGAGTTGCATAAACCACATTTGATGCAATTAGCAAACTGGATGTATTTTTCTACATCTTCTGGTGATTGTAAAAATTCTTTTGTTCCGGGTTTAGTTTCAGATTCTGGATTAATGATAAATGGTTTAATTTTCTTATGTGTTGAAAACATTCTTTCAAATCCAACAACTAGATCACGAGTTATTGGGAAGTTATCCATTGGTTCAACTGTAATAACATCTGAATTTAGCTCAGTTATTTTTGTAAAACAAGCTAATCTAGGTCTTCCGTTAATTTTCATTCCGCATGAACCACACGAAGCCTGTCTGCACGAATAACGAACGCCAACAGAATGGTCAGAATTATTTTTTACATGCAGAATTGCATCTAAAACAGTTGTCCACTTTTCATAAGGAACTTTGTATTCACCAAATCGTTTTTTAGAATCAGTCTTTGGATTAAAGCGTGAAATTCGTAGAGTAATAGATTTTGGTTGAGTTTTAACTCTGCTTAATTCTTGTGAAACTTGAATATTATTTGAAGCCAATCTAACTCATCCCCATACTAGTAATAAAAATAGTTCTTGAACCATATAATATTACTAATGCCATTGCAGCAATACATCCGTAAGTAACTGATCTTTCGTATCTTCTCCCTTGTTTTAGTTCCAAAAGAACAACCCGTAAACCATTAAATCCGTGAATGGAGATAAGAATCAAAATAATTTCTAACATACCTGCGTATGGTAAGAATTGATAGTTTGCAATAACACTCTCATATTGTAACGACTCTGCAAAACCTTGGGTAAGTCTGAACAAAATATGTACAGCAACCAAGGCTACTGCAGCTAAAGCAGTTCCATAATGAATTTTCATAATAATACTTTCTCTCATTTTATTCACCAAACATGACTGCAAGACCATACATCATTGCAATTGCTGCAAGTACTATAGCAGAATAAATTGAAATTTTATGGCGAGCATTTTGTGATTGAGGAGTATATGGGTAATCTGGTCTAGCTGGTTTTCCTACTCCGACGCCTCCATGACCTAACATAACTCTAATACCGTTAACTGTATGGAAAACACTCATTCCAATAACTATGGCTAGTATAATGTGACCTTCCGGAGTTTGGGTAATTTCTAAAAATTCGTCCCAACCTACTCTTCCCCGTAAGATCATGCTTGTTTCATAAATATGGACTACAAAATATGCAAGTAGTCCAAGTCCAGAAAGTCTCATCAACAAATAAGCGATTCTTTCTATACCATAACGTCTGGGGTTTGCCATCCCCTTGATTCCACTTTTATTTTCGTCTTGTTTTTCCATTCTAGTATTTTCTCTCCAATGGTTTGTAGGTAGTAATTGTTACTGGATGTTTTTTCATAATTGGTTCTTTGGGATCATAATATGCTAGCGTATGATGTAAGAAATTTACATCATCTCTTTTTGGAAAATCTGTCCTTGCATGAGAACCTCTAGATTCTTTTCTATGAATTGCACCAAGCAAAACAACTTCAGCAACCCTAAACATGGAATCAAGCTCCATTACATTTGTAAAGTTTGTATTGTATTCTTTAGCTTTATCATCCACATGTTTCCATGTTTTTTCTTTTAACTCCCGTAATTTTTTTATTCCTTCTACCAATTTAGATTCATTTCTATAAACATATGCCTTGTCGTTTAATGTATCTGTCAATTCTTGTCTTACTTCATAAGGATTCACTTCTCCATTTCCTCGAAAAATTCCATCATAGATTCTCTTCTCTTCATTTTCTACCAAATGATATGGAAAGGGAATAGAAGGTTGACCCTTTTCAATATATTCTACTGCAAGCTCACCGGTAATTTTTCCCCAAAGAATGCATTCTGAAGTAGAGTTTGCCCCAAGTCTATTCGAACCGTGGGCACTATTACAGGCAACTTCCCCAGCAGCCCAGACTCCCTGAAGTTCAGTGGCCCCATCGATATCTGTATGGATTCCTCCCATCATATAATGGCAAACAGGCCTCACATCAAGAGGCTCTTGCGAAGGATCAATTCCAGAAAATTTCAGAGAAATTTCTCGAATTGCCCCTAACTTTTCTTTGATTAGAGAATCTCCTAAATGTCGCAAATCCAATTTCATACATTTTACTCCTGTTTCATGATCAAATCCACGTCCTTCATTCATTTCAGTCATCATAGCCCTTGACACTATATCTCGTGGTGCTAATTCCATTTTTCCAGCTGCATATCTTTTCATGAATCTTTCTCCATTTTTGTTAAGAAGATAACCTCCTTCACCTCTTGCCCCTTCTGTAATTAAAATTCCAGATGGTAATATTCCAGTTGGATGGAACTGAACAAATTCCATATCTTTGAGTGCCATTCCTGCCCTGTAAGCAATGTCTAAACCGTCAGGGGTAGAAGAAAGTGCATAAGTCGAATAACTATAGATTCGACCAGCACCTCCAGTGGCAATTATCAAAGCCTTTCCTTTAATTGTGTAAAATGTACCGCTGGAAAGTTCAATTGCTGTAATGCCCAAAAATCGTTGTCCATCATGAATTATTGCGGTTCCATACCACTCATTGAGAAATTCAATGTTGTCAAACTTTTGACATGTATCATACAGAGTTTGCATTTCAAAAAATCCCACTTTATCTGAAGCATAAGAAGCCCTGGCATAACTATAACCACCAAACATTCGCTGACCAATTTTTCCATCCTTTCTTCTCGACCATGGCATTCCCCAGTGTTCAAGTTGGTAAATTTCCTGTGGAATTTCACGACATAATCTTTCGGCTACATCCTGATCAGCTAGGAAATCACTTCCCTTTATTGTGTCATAGATGTGTGACTCAATTGTATCTCCCTCTTCTTCAAAAAGAACAGCAGCAGTACCTCCTTCTGCTGAAACAGAATGTGAACGCATGACCTGTACTTTAGAAATTACTGCAATCTTTATCTTCGAGTTTTTTTTGGCTGCGGCAATTGCAGCCCTTAAACCCGCAAGTCCAGATCCTAAAATAAGTAAATCATATTCAAAAGAATTAACCATTTTCAGACAACTAACCTCTAAAAACCGGTTAAATATGTATTCTAAAAGATCGCCAGAAATTAAACAGAAGAATTAATATATATCGCTAGCGATATCACTAGTGATGATTTCGGACTGGTTTCAAAGGGTGGGTAGCTCAGTCCCAAGGGGGTTTTCTAGATATTTCATTCTTAAAGTTCTAAAGAATAAACCACATACTGGAAAAGAGATTATTGATTTAGCCGTTAAACAAAGTGATGGGATTTGGAAACCATCTCCTGGTTTAATTTATCCACTTTTGGGTAGATTACTTGATGAAGGGCTTATTGAAGAAACAAAAACAGGAAAATATCAGATTACTCGCAAAGGTAAAGCAACCTCAAACGACTTGGAATCAATAAACGATATTGTAAAAAAACAACTAGATGTCCTATTTCGAATAGGAAATGTGGGTAGATTTGTAGCAATAGATGTTATAGAAAGAATAGCTAGTATGGGGTCAGTTTTAAGCTCCAATGTCTCAAATTTGACAAAAGAGGAAACTTCAAAGTATAAAAAATTCCTCGAATCTGAACTTCGAAAAATTGAAAAGGAATCTAGTAAAAAGAAAGGAAAACAAATCAAAATTGATTAAATTGAGTGTACAGGGCAAAAATAGTCAAAATTTTTCGATAAGCAATTTTTTAGATCATGTCGGATATTTTTAGTTCGGTGGTCTGGTCTCTTCAAATGCCCTAATGCCCAATTAGTTTGCTATTTCTTTGAGGCTTACCACCTTTAATTTTGATATTTTATTCATAAGACAATACAGAGTTTTTAAGTTCAAAAAATAACATTACATTGATTAAGCAACTATAGAAAATGAATTCATAAATAATTCACCATAACTACCTTTAACGTTGAAAACTCTTAGACAGTTGATTAAGAGTCCAAAGCCTCTTGTAATACCTGGAGTTTTTGATGCAATTGGAGCAAAAATTGCTCAAAAAGCTGGATTTGATGCAATGTTTCAAACTGGTTTTGGCACCTCTGCAACTCTTTTTGGGATGCCAGATTATGGTTTTATTGGATCTACTGAGACGGTGGAAAACGCACGTAGAATTTGCCGAGCTGTATCAGTTCCAGTAATTGTAGATGCAGATACGGGTTATGGAAATGCACTAAGTGTTTGGAAGTTAGTAAGAGAACTTGAAACTGCTGGAGCAGCAGGGATGTTCCTAGAAGATCAAAGATGGCCAAAAAGGTGTGGTCACATGCAAGGAAAAGAGGTAGTTAGAAAAGAAGAATATTCAGAAAAACTTCAAGCAGCAATCGATGCAAGAAAAAGCAAAGATTTCATAATTGTTGCAAGAACTGATGCAAGAGCCACTGAAGGATTAGAAAAAGCAATTGAACGCGGATTATATTACAAAAAAATTGGTGCAGATGTAATTTTTGTTGAAGCCCCAAAGACTATTCAAGAAATGAAAATTATTGGAAAATCAATCAAGGCACCCTTAGTTGCAAATATGATTGAAGGTGGAACAACACCACTAAGCTCAGCTAGTGCATTACACAAAATGGGATTTAAAATAATTCTGTATCCATTATCTGTTCTCTTTGCAAATACTTTTGCTTCACTTCAAATTTTAAAGGAGCTTAAGAGATCAGGAACTACTTCTAAATTTAATAAAAAATTAGTTAGTTTTGATCAATTCAATGACATTGTGGAACTGCCAAAGTTTAGAAAGTTAGAAAAAAAATACGGAAAGAATAAAAAATAAAAAATCCGGGTAAAGAGTTTATTTTCTCTTTACTTCGATATCAATTGTAGATACGTTTCTAGATCTGCCGTCTTTTGACTCGAGTACTTCGGAGCCAATTGCGATCCTACCTATTTCGTATCCTGCATTTTCAGTTTTTCGTGAAATGATTTGTGCAACGTCTACTGCTCGTCCAATGGTTAGTCCTCTTGCTTTGATGCTAACAGATTTTAAGCTAGCCAGCTGAATTAGCGTTGATGTAACATAGGCCATTAGTGGTTTCTTGCCAATGTAGATTGTGTCTCTATTTGTAGAGGACTGTGTTTCAGTGGGCTTTGTTTCAGTGGGCTTTGTTTCAGTGGGCTTTGTTTCAGTGGGCTTTGTTTCAGTGGGCTTTGTTTCAGTGGGCTTTGTTTCAGTGGGCTTTGTTTCAGTAGACGGTGTTTCAGTAGACTGAGTTTCAGGAGACTGTGTTGTTTCTGCCGTCATGCACCCACTGTTCTGCGGGATAATTTAAATCTAAGAATGACGATCTGGTTAGAAATATGGATTTTTTGAAATTTTTTACTTACAAGATATTCTTAGTTAGAAGATTTCTATGACAGATTATAAAAAATTCTCTAATATCTTAAAGAATGGTACAAAGGAGGATAAAATCAAAATGCTAGAATCACTTACAAATTGTGAGGACCTAGAAATATTAAATATAATAATTTCCAAACTTGATGATTCTGAAATTGAAGTTCGTGGTGAGGCATTTAGCTCATTGGTATTAAACGAAAATAAAATTTCGGAAACTCTGATTTCAAATCTAAAATCAGAGAGTAAAAACATTCGTGGCTTTTCAGCTTTAGTTCTTGCAAATAGGCAAAACCCTGAAAGCGTTCCATCAATTATTCCACTTACAAAAGATGAAAGTTCAATGGTTCGCACTTGTGCTTTGGGAGCTTTGGGATATCTTAAGGCGCAACAGGCTAGTGAAGCAATTCAAAAATGTTTTGCAGATTCGAATTTAGAAGTTAAAAAAAGCGCACTAAAGGCCGTAATTGATATTGGAGAAAAATTGCCAGCTGAAGTGATTAAAGAATTAAAGAAGGAAAGTGATCCTGAACTAGATAAATTATTAATTCTAGCAAAGAAAAAATCTTAGTTTCTAACCATATGATTCGAATTTTACTTCGAAACTTCCGTCTTCACGTTTTTCAGTCATGGTGACAAAGCCATTTGGCCTCATGAAGTTCATTACTCCATCAATAGTTCCTTGCCAACCGCAAATGTAAAACATTGTATTATCCTTAGTTATTTTTTCACCAACAATTTCTTCTAAGTCTGATAATCCATTTGCTCTTGGTTTTAGGTAACTCTCTATTCTTCCTGTATGACCTCCCCAAGATCTGTTAAACCATTCATTTGGCCTACTAATAGAAGCTCTATAAGTGAAATTCCACTTGTCTTTTCCTCTATCAACACTTTCAGCTTCTAATGCGGTAAGCTCACTCTGGTAACTTAGCTCATCTACATAACTAGAACCATGTAAACATATGATCTCTCTTTTATCACCAACATCATGCAGATGTCGAGAAAAGCTTAGAAATGGAGCAATTCCCGTACCACCGCTAACCATTACAATTCTTCTTTCGTCTTTTGTACCATCAGGTAACTTGTCATTAATTGTTAAAGCATCACCCACAGGGGTTGTAAAAAATATCGGATCTCCTTCACTTAGATAAAATAACTCGGTTGTGACACGACCTGGTAGAGGCTTTCGAACCCACCTAATTACAAATTCAAAATACTTTTTGTTTTCAGGATGAGAAGCAATTGAATATGCTCGACGAACAAACTTGTGATTTTCTGCCACAATTGGTAAACCGATGGTAAGGAATTGACCTGCCTTGTATTCTGGAATAATACCATCATCTGGAACAAATCGTATGAGTATCAAATCTTCTTTCATTAACTCAATATAGGAAACGGTTGCTTTGATATCAGTAACCATACAATACAATTTTCTCTACTTCGGTAAAAATATTTCTGTAAATTTTAATCCCAGAAAGTTTGTATTTGTAGATCTGATATTATCTTAAAACCTTAAAATTCTACATTTGTTAGGTATTGTCATTGGCCAGGGATAGTGAAAAAAAACCTAAAAAGAAAAAAGTAAGACCAAAAGGTGCAAAAAATAAACCAAGGACAAAAGCACCTAAAAAAGAAGTAAAAAAGGAAACACCAAAAATCGAATCAAAAGAAAAAGCAGAGCGAGAACTTATTTCAGCATCTGAAGCTGTAGTAAAAGCAGCTGATGCAAAACCAACATCAATTACAGCAGTCAAAGCATCAAAATCAGCATTGACTGCAGCAGATACTGCAGCTAAAGCAGAAGCAGAAGCACGTGCAGCATTAGAAAGATCTAAGACAGCAAAAAAAGCAGTTGAAGCTGCAGCAGAAGAAGAATACAAAGCAGCAGCAGCTGAAGTAGTAATAGCAGATGCAGGACGCGGATTGACCAACAAACGCGGAGCAGAGCGAATATTTAGAAGAGAAATGGGGGAACCAGAGTTTTGGCAAGAGAAA
>JAZGIF010000052.1:0-2740 GCA_036481835.1 Nitrosopumilaceae archaeon | reverse complement strand
TACAAAGTAGATCCTAAAATTGTTGTTACAGTACCATCTGCCCTCATCGTAGTTTCCTGGTTGATGGATATTTTCTTAATACCGTGATAAACCCATGACCGATTACCATACTGATGTATCTAAAATTCATAAACGATATTCTCTAACTCTTCTCAATCCCTCTTCATTTTATTTTTCTCTATCTCTTTCAATTGTTTTTAGTTCATTGATTGTTGTCTTAGTTGGTTTTTTTTATCTCGAGCTAGAGAACATTTTCCTTCCACTAGTGTCAGTAATTGGAGTATTATTGGTAACTCAGCTAATAGATTCGCGTTTTACTAAAAATAAAGAATATTCAAAATCATTACATTTGTCCATGTTTGGAAATGCGCTTTGGCTATTAACAATAGTTGTGGGTATTGTTTCGCTTATTGTTTTAAACAGAACTGACTTTTCCTTGTTGTTCGTTACTGAAGGAATGTTTTTGTTTACAAGTTTCAGAATTGGAATATTTACAACAGTCCTTGGTGCAAGTCTCAAAAAAGCTTGGCTAGTGTGTTTTATTCAACCGATGGCAATGTACTTGGCTTTAATTCCTTCAGATTTGTGGGCTCAAAGTCTCTTTAATGTTCAAGCTTTAGCAGTTGGAAGCATTTTTTTGATCGTTGCAAGTGTGTGGTCTGTGTTAACTGACAGAGCAGGAAGACCAGGAGTTAAAAGTACACATCAGTTAATACAGGCTTATCTGGCATCAATGTCAGAGGAGGAGCCATCAGAAGTTGAGAACCTTCTCATACAACGCTCAAATCATTCAAAGATTTCAACCTCGCAAATCAGAATTCGCTCAAAAAATAATAATTCAGACTTTAGAATAGTTTTGCCTGGGATTCATCCAGGTCCATTTCATCCCGTAGGTGGAAGCAACATACCTTATTTGATTTACAAAAACATGAATTCCTCTGCTATGGTAATGCATAGTATTTCCAATCATTCACTAAACTTGCCTTCAAAACAAGATGTCGAAACTTTTCTCAAGGATTTATCCCAAAGTTCGATATCCTCTAAGGGCATAAATTGTACTGAACCAGTTACAATTCAAACTAACAATACAAGGGTCGTTGGCTTGCTTTTTGATAAAACAGCTCTGTTGTTTTTGTCATTGTCCCCACATGGGATGGAGGATATCCCTCTACACATAAGAAATGAAATTGAACAATTTTCAAAAAACCGAAACTTTGAACGAGTTTTAATTGTTGATTGTCATAATGCAATGGGAGAAGAAATTTCCACAACTGATTCGGAAGATATGCTTACAGCAGCAAAATCTTGTTTGGATAACTTGATGACTAAAGAAACATATCCATTGAAATTTGGTTATGCAAATTCAACTGACATGAATCTTGAGGTACCAGATCTTGCAATGGGAGGAATTGGTGTTCTGTGTTTGAATCTTAATAACAAAAAATTCTTTCTTGGTTGGGCTGATGCTAACAACATGGAAAATGGTGTTAGAGAATATGTTGTAAAACATCTCTCCGAAAATGATTATAACCTGATAGAAATTTGTACATCTGATACACATTTTTCCAGAACCAATGTCAGAACCCGCATGGGTTATCATCAATTAGGCAAAGTCTCACAACCCCAACAAGTGGCAAAATGGTTCCTTGATATTGCCAAAAAATCTGAAAAAAATATTGATGAAGGTTCTTTTGAAATTTTGGAAAATGAATCTGAAGTTAAAATTATGGGGCCAACAATATTTCGAGATTATTCTCTGGCCGTTGAAAAAACTTTGAACATTACTAAACGATTTAGTATTGGCTGTGCTTGTTTTTTCATTTTGACGATGTTTCTATAGTGTTTAGAGTATCCAAATTTCCATAAAACTCATCAACAAATGAAGAAAATTGTGATATGGGAACAATTGGAACTTTGTCTATGAAACTTAATTGTTCTTGATATAATGTAACAATTGCTGGAACTCCAACTACACCTTGGGTTTTAGCTACATAGTGCTTTACTCGGCCAATTTGTTTTTTTACTGAATTATTCAGAGATGAGCTGCTCTGCCTTTTCCAATGTTTACAATCAATTAATAGTACCACTCCATGATTTTCTCCAATAACATCAATTTCCATTCGGGGTTTAGTTAAGATTAGATTTCGAATAATTCTAAATCCTTTTGATTCTAAAATCTCAGCTACTAATCCCTCAAAGTCCTTCCAATTCAAACGTGTTGAAACTTCTTCTATAGGGACACCTTCGGTAAGAGCATAAAGTGCTGCTTTTAGCTTGTCTCCTGCTGTAAATTGAATCAAATCTCCATCAAACTTTCCAATCGAATTTGCCACCAAAACATTGAGGATTTGCTTTGCAGAAATTTGATCTATTTTGGCAACTATGGCAAAATCCAAAATTGAGATGCCACCCGGAATGATTCCTCCTAATCCTTGAGCAAGTTGCTTAAGTTGCATTTTATCCTCTAGTTTTTTTTCTAATGAATTTTAAATTTTGGAAAACTCATTTATTAATCTAGAGAAATATTAATTCAATATCATCTAAATAAAATTATTATTTTTTTCAACATTTTTTTGAAGAACCTTAAATTACAACCAATGTCAAAGATTCTCATGAAAATATTGCTAGTAATGTTGCTAGCGGTACTAGGTACAGAAACTGCATTTGCTTATCAAGGAAGCTTTGTTGATGAAGTGAGTTTTATCCAGTACCTAGATGAAAATACTGCTCTAGAAGAAGT
>JAZGIF010000051.1:0-2518 GCA_036481835.1 Nitrosopumilaceae archaeon | reverse complement strand
AATATTCATCTTAATTCACGGCATTGGTTTAATCGCCAATGGTGCTGTATCAAGATCTGAAGGCAAGGCCTCACGTATAGCAAATATTATCATTGGAGTTATCGTCATTGGTTTTGCAGCAATTATTCACGTATATCCAGGATTGGTTCTTATGATGATGATTATCTTCCTCTCAATAGGATTATTGTTTAATGGAATTGCAAGCATTATTTCTGGAATAACTGGAAATCCTAGACTGTCACCAATTCCTAAATGAGAATTGTTGACGTCAACAAACCTGAAAGAGTAAAAAACCCTCCACACAAATCAGTTTCACTATTTTCTTCAGGCGAAATTCTAGAACAAGGATTTAAAATAAAAAAAGTAGAACTAAGACAATACATACTAAATACTGACGCAAAATTAGGTTCTTATTCATTAATCACGTCATATGTGGAAACTGACAAAGGTTCTATTGAGATGACATATGAAGAAGGTTATCAGAAGGACGATTCATTAACAAAGACTAGTGATTTTCTTGTTAAAAACTTGGGTATTTCAGGACTAATTTTACGTTCTATCATATCGCTAAAAGAGGAATTCAAAAAATCTCATTCATAACACTTATTTCAATATTTTATTATTTTCAACTTGTGCGAATACTTCAATTACATTGTACCAGTATAGATTATGCCCCTACAAAAAAAGAAATCTCATCTGCTGAGGATATTCAACCAGAACCAAAACATTTCGATGAGATAGTTGTCACTTTTATCGCAGTAGAAGAGGGAGATGATAAAACAGTGGCAAAAAAGGCCATTGATCAAATTAAAGAATCAATGACCAAAGTTGGTTGCAAAAAACTCTTACTTTATCCTTATGCCCATATTAGCTCAAAACTTGCTTCGCCTACATCTGCTTTACACGTTCTCAAAGAGATGGAATCTCTAGCCACTGATTTGGAAGTTTCAAGGGCGCCATTTGGTTGGACAAAAACTTACAAACTTGAAGTTAAAGGTCATCCTTTAGCAGAAAACTTTAAAATTATTTCAAAAAATGGCGATGAAGAAGAAACTTCAGAGGCTGTTAAATCCGAATCAAAAATAAAATCTTATTGGTATATCATGACACCTGATGGAAAAATGCAAACAGTAGATGATTTTGATTTTTCAAAACATCCCCAGTTAGAAGTTTTTACAAAATACGAGTCTGCTAAAAAAAGATCAGTCGATGAGCCTCCTCCTCATGTAAATCTCATGAAAAAAATGGCAATTGCAGACTATGAACCTGCATCTGACTCTGGAAACATGCGTTTCTATCCTAATGGCAGACTCATAAAATCGCTTATTGAAAGATATGTTACCGAAAAAATTCTAGATTATGGCGGAATTGAAGTTGAAACTCCAATAATGTACGACTCTCATCATCCAAGTCTTGAGAGTTACTTTAACAGATTTCCTGCACGACAATACACTATCAATTCTGAAGGAAAGCAACTGATTTTGAGATTTGCTGCATGTTTTGGACAATTTTTAATGGCAAATGATTTTCAAATATCATACAGAAATCTTCCTTTACGACTTTATGAAATGGCTCGTTATAGTTTTAGACGTGAACAATCAGGAGAACTAGTTGGATTAAGACGATTACGTGCTTTTACAATGCCAGATTGTCATGCTTTTTGTAAAGATTTAGGACAGGCAATTGAAGAATTTAAGAAACGATTTGATTTATCTATTGATGTACTTCATGGACTAGGTCTAAATGATTCTGATTATGAGATGGGAATACGATTTACTGAAGATTTTTACAATGAAAATAAACAAATAATTCAGGATACTGTAAAAAAAATTGGAAAACCTGTTCTAGTTGAAATGTGGAAAGAAAAATTCTTTTATTTTATTCTAAAATGGGAATTTAATTACATTGATAATTTAGGAAATGCATCTGCATTATCTACTGATCAAATTGATGTAGAAAACGGTAAACGATATAATATTGAATTTGTTGATGAGCAAAACAAACCAAAACATCCTATAATTTTACACAATTCGCCTAGTGGAGCAATTGAAAGAGTAATTTACGTTCTATTAGAAAAAGCTGCAAAAGACATCAAAGAAGGGAAAAAACCACTTTTGCCCTTGTGGCTTTCCCCAACTCAAGTGAGAATTATTCCTCTTAAACCAGAATTTTTAGATTTTTCTGAAAATCTTGCAGACCGATTGACCCAAAATCAAATTCGCGTAGATATTGATGAAAGAAATGAAAGTGTAGGAAAACGAATTCGTGAAGCAGAAACAGAATGGATACCATACATTTTGGTAATTGGTGAGAGAGAAGTCAATGCAAAAAATCTCAATGTAAGGGACAGAGAATTAGGCTCTGTAACAGAAATTCCTTTTGATGAATTTGTAAATAAAATTAAAGATAAAACAAAGGATATGCCTTTTTCAAAACTTAATTTTCCAAGAAAAGTCTCCTCTAGACCCCAAATAATGGTCTAATAAAATTTGTCTTCAGTGCGTTCATATCAAACAGA
>JAZGIF010000050.1:0-3074 GCA_036481835.1 Nitrosopumilaceae archaeon | reverse complement strand
CAGGTTCTCGGTTTAGTACTGGTGGAGTACTAAAATTTGGACCTGATGATAAACTCTATGTTGGGACAGGAGCAGGTTCAGATTCTTCTCACTCTTCACAAGAATTACAGTCACTGGCAGGAAAAATTTTAAGATTAAATGACGATGGTTCGATCCCGTCTGATAATCCATTTCCAGACTCTCCAGTTTTTTCCTATGGTCATAGTAACCCACAAGGAATCGCTTGGGATGAATTAGGTAACATGTATGTAACTGAATTAGGACCTTCAAAAAATGACGAAATTAATTTGATTATAGCAGGTCAGAATTATGGTTGGCCTGACCAACAATGTTCGGGTGATACTAGATTTGTAGATTCCTTGACTTGTTATGATCCAAAAATTGAACCGGGTGGGATTATTTTTTACCAAGGAGACAACCTTGACCTAAAAAATAATATGATCATGGCAGCGCTTGGTCCTCAAAATCTTGACCAATTGGAAATAAATGAAGATGGTTTGATATCACAAACGAGAATATTGACTGGCCTTGGTAGAATAAGAGATGTAAATGAGGGACCAGACGGTTATCTTTACCTTATAACATCAAATACTGATGGTAGATCCTTTCCAGATATGAATGACGATAAATTGGTGAGAATTTTAAAGTGAAAGATTCTTCAATCCCAAAATTTTTTGAAAAGGATAGGAATGAACGGTTAGAGATTATTAAAAAATTTTCAGACTTGTCAAAAGAAGATTTAGAACTTATTGAAAATTCGGTTGGAGGAATTTCTTTTGATGAAGCAGATAAAATGATTGAAAATGCTATTGGTACATTTTCTTTACCGTTGGGAATTGCTACAAACTTTCGTATTAATGAAAAAGATTATCTTTTGCCAATGGTAATTGAAGAACCATCAGTTGTTGCAGCTGCATCAAAAGGAGCTAAAATTGCACGGAGTCATGGTGGTTTTTCTGCAAAAGTTCATGAATCATTTAGTATTGGTCAAATTCAAGTAGTAGACGTTGATGTAAAATCTGCAATCCCTAAGATTAACCAATCATCCAAAGAAATTTTAGATTTGGCAAATTCAAAAAGTAAAACTCTTCCCAAAATAGGAAAAGGAGCTAAAGAAGTTATCTGTAGAGAAATTTCTACAGATTCAGGACCAATGTTAATTGTTGAATTACTTATTGATACTGGTGATGCTATGGGTGCAAATATCACTAATACAATGTGTGAAGCAGTAGCTCCACTTGTGGAAAAAATTACGGGCGGTAACGTACTTCTTAGAATTTTATCTAATTATGCAACAAGAAGAATTGTAACTGCATCAGCAATTTTTGATAAAGAACAGCTCGGTGGAGAAAAAATTGTAGAAAACATCATTTTGGCATATCAGTTTGCAGCTAATGATGAATATAGAGCAGTAACTCACAACAAAGGAATCATGAATGGAACAATTGCAGTTGCAAATGCCACAGGTCAAGATAGTCGTGCAATAGAAGCAGCTGCTAATGCTTATGCTGCAAAAAATGGACGTTATAGTTCCTTAACTAAATGGACCAAAGACGAAAATGATAATTTAGTTGGTAAAATCGAATTACCTTTAGCTGTTGGGATTGTAGGAGGAATAATTAACGTTCATCCTATTGCAAAATTATGTATTAAAATTCTTAATGTAAAATCTGCAAATGAACTTGCTTGTATAATGGCTGCAGCAGGCTTGGCTCAGAACCTTAGTGCATTGAGGGCTTTAGCATCAGAGGGAATTCAGAAAGGACATATGAAACTTCACGCTAGAAACCTAGCGTCTGCTGCGGGAGCAAAATCTGAACAGGTTGACAAAATTGTACAAAAAATGGTTCAGGAAAATAATATCTCACTGAATAGAGCAAAAGAGTTACTCAACCAAATTTAAACACCAAATTATATAGCAGATTGTTTAGAGAATCAGGCAATGTCACAAATAAAATTTGCAATTCCAAAAGGAAGTCTAGAAGAAGCTACTTTCAAGATTCTAGAAAAAGCTTGGACAAAGGTAACTCGTAAGAATCGTACTTATAGAGTATCATTAGATGATCCGCAAATCAAAGTAAAAATGGTAAGACCACAAGAAATTCCTAATTTAGTTAATGCAGGACTCTATGATGTTGGTATTACTGGAAATGACTGGGTTGATGAAACAAAAGCAACAGTAGAATCTATTTTAGATCTTGAATATGGAAGAATTAAACTAGTTTTTGCAATACCTGAAAGTTTTCACTTCAAAAATCTTGATGCAATGATTACTGCATATGCTAAGAAAAAAAAAGTATTAAGAATTTCAAGTGAATATCTTACAACTGCTTCAAAATACATCAAAGCATGCAAAGCTTACAAAAAACTTTATGGTTCAAAAGAACCCATGATTGTTACTCCTTGGTTAAAACTTGGAAAAAACAAAAATGTTCAAATTTACCTTTCATTTGGTGCAACTGAAGCTAAACCTCCAGAAGATGTGGATGCAATTATGGATGTGACAGAAACTGGAACAACACTAAGACAAAATCAGCTAAAGCTAATCGATCAAGTTTTAGAGTCGACTGCGCACTTGATTGCAAATAAAGACTCACTCAAAGACAAGAAAAAACGAGAAAAAATCTACGATATCGTTACATTGTTACGAGGTGCAGTACTTGGAAGAAAAAATCTCCACATTTTCCTGAATGTAAAGGAAAATAATTTACAACGACTATTGAAGGAAATTCCGTCACTCAAAAGACCTACGATTAGTCCTTTGAGTCAAAAAGGATGGTATGGAGTAAATACTGTAATTCCAAAGTCTGAATTTCATCGGTTAGTGCCTAAATTGCGTAAATTTGCACAGGGATTAGTGGTTCATGAACCACGACAAATTCTGCCACTTGAGGAGATAAAACGTGACGAGGAAAATTGATGAAAATCATTTCTGTTCGCAATATAGATAATTTTGCCGAGTCAGTAAGACCAAAACCTTCCAAACAAAACAAAAAGACCGTCGAATCCATCATTACAGACGTACAAAAAAGAGGAGATATTGCTGTAAAGCAATATGAAAAAAAATTTGTGGG
>JAZGIF010000049.1:0-3038 GCA_036481835.1 Nitrosopumilaceae archaeon | reverse complement strand
CGTTCAAAGAAAAAACCGTAACTGGAAGGGATTTATCGCACCACTCCCAAATTGTACCACAACTGGTCTTGCAATCACCATGAAGCCATTGTATGAAGAATATGGAGCAAAAAGAGTTTTGATGACTTCGATGCAGGCAATCTCAGGTGCCGGACGTACTCCAGGAGTTTCTGCAATAGATGTTACTGACAACATTTTACCATACATTCCCAAAGAAGAAGGCAAAGTCAAAAAAGAAACAAGAAAGATTCTTGGAAAACTAAAAGATGGAAAGATTGAACCTGCAGACATTAAGATAAGCTGTACTTGTACACGAGTTCCAGTAATTGATGGACACACAGAATCTGTTTTTGTTGAAACTTCAAAACCAATTGATCCAGCTAGTGCAAAAAAATCTTTTGAGGAATATTCTAAGAATATTTCAGTTAATGGATTACCATCTGCACCATCATTTTACTATGCCGTACATGAAGATCCAAACAGACCACAACCACGAATTGAACGAGAGGTAAACGATGGAATGACTACAACAATTGGCAGACTGGAAAAAGAAGAACTCTTTGATCACGGAATAAAGTACATGTTGTTCTCTCACAACAAGAAAATGGGCTCTGCAAAAGGTGCTGTACTATTAGCAGAAATGCTATACAAAAAAGGTAAAATCTGAAATAAAATTATAAAAATTTCAATAATATCTTTATTAAGATCAGAAATCTGTAAAAATTAGGGCACTCTCTTGGCAAAAATTGATGATTTGGATTTAACTATTTTATCTGAGCTAAGCGAGGATGCAGCAATTTCAGTTCCAAAACTATCTAAAAAAATTAAGGTAAATCCTTCTGTTGTTTATAGTAGAATTAAGAGACTAATCAAACGAAAATTAATTGAGCGCTTTACAATTGTGGTAAACGATCACGAACTAGGTTATGGTGTCAAAGCACTAACTGGAATTAACATGGACTCTAAACAACGTGACAATGTGATAGATGAGTTATTCAAAATATCTGGAGTAAGAGAGATTGCTGAAGTTACCGGTAGATTTGACATCCTAGTAACAATGTATGCAAAATCACTTGATGAAATGCACCAAATTATATCTGATAAGATAGGCAGAATTGATGGAGTGCTAAGCTCTGAGAGTTTTATTGAGATGAAAACTAGGACAAAATCAATGCCTTATATGCCTTCAAAATAGCTTGGTACATTTAATTTTGAGCGAAACTTTTTTGAAAAGAGGTAGAAATTAATGCAAAGGGCCAAACGAGAATCTCGAATCAAAGTATACTATGAACTAACAAAACCCAAGATTTGGTATCTCCTAGTTTTTACTGCTTTTGCAGCTGCAATTACTGCTTCAAACATCTACTCCATTGAGATATCTCCAATTACTTGGGCTCTCATGTTAGGAGGAGTACTAGCTGGTTCTGCTGCTGCAAATACACTGACAAACTATCATGATAGAGACATTGATGCGATTATGGAGAGAACAAAAAACAGACCAATTCCAAGTGGCCGAATTTCACCTGAAAAGGCTCGAGACTTTGGTTTGGTTTTGGCAGGAATTTCTCTTGCTTGTGCATTTGCTTTAATACATACAACATCATTTTGGCAAGGAATTTTAGCTGGCTCTTTTATGGCATTTGGTTTGGCAGATAACATTTTCGTTTACAGTTACCTTTTGAAAAGACGCAGCTGGACTAACATAATTTTAGGTGGATTTTCAGGAGGAGCTCCTGCACTAATTGGCTATGTTGCAGTAACCACGCAAGGTTTGTGGGAATTGGGTCTAATGATGGGAGCTTTGGTTTTTGTGTGGATTCCAATGCACATTTGGGCACTTACACTTCACTTCAAAGAAGATTACAATAAGGTAAAGGTTCCAATGTTGACTGCCACATGTTCTGAAAGTGCAGCTGCTCGAATCATTGCTGGAACAACACTGATGATGGTCTTGTTTAGTGTTGTACCATTTTTCTTGACTCATGAGGATGGAACCCCTGTTATGGGTCTGACTTATCTAATCACTGCAATTGCATCTGGTGTTTTGATGATAATTTTGAGTGGTTGGGTAATCAAAAAGCCAACTGAAAAGTCATCTTGGATGCTCTTTAAATTTTCTAGTCCGTATTTGGCAGTACTCTTTATTGCCCTTATGGTAGATTCAGCACTTTAGCTAAACTGAAAAGTTTCCAGGGCACTCTACGTGCTCATAATAATGATCTGTGAACTTGTCAGCAACAATATACATTACAATTTTGTGAAGCTCCATTGGATTGATGAATTTTTTGCATTTATTGCAGACCATGTTGGTTACGTTTAGCTCAGTTACCACAATTCGGTAATTTGGTTCAAATTAGAAATGATCTAGTTTGTATTTTTTGGACAAAACGGGATTTGTGATATCAAAAATGGGCAGGTGAGGGACCATTGGTACCCGAAATATTGATGTCTACACGACAATACAATACCTCTACACAACGTATACCCACACTTGAATGCCCAGAGTTGTTTTTTTGTTATAGTATTTTACTTCAATGGATTTGGCTATCCATATGAAAATCATCAGCGAGTAAAAAAATATGTTTTTTTGATTCAGTTATGATTTTTGCTACGTTACTTGATTGATGTTATGATGTTGTTATGAATTTATACAGTTATTATTTTTGCAACAGATTTTTGTATTTGATTTTTTGTTTTCTAGACTCTGTAATCTATATTAAAAAAAATTTTGCAATTTTTATGAATTTCCTAGAAAATGATTAGAAAATCTTCATACAAATTGTTTTTACTTAAATAATTGATAATGATTAAAAAATTAGACTAAAGACCAAGCAAAGCCGAGAGGCTCAAAAATTACATTTCTGATTTTATTGAACAAGTCCATTATCACTTTGAGTTGTTCTCGAATTACTGCGTCTTTTTTGTCAAGTTCTTCTTCTAAAAGTTGAACCTTTTCTTCAAGCTCTGCCACTTTGTCTTGATTCTGTGGAACATCGATGATTGTGGGCTGATATTTTGGAAGCTCAATATTGAGTGCT
>JAZGIF010000048.1:0-5015 GCA_036481835.1 Nitrosopumilaceae archaeon | reverse complement strand
TAACTGTTATATTCAACTTTTTTTCTAGTTAATTATGGGATATCTAGCGAATAACCTTGCCACCCTTGTTTGCGGTGTCTTTGCTGCAGTTTTAACTGGATTGTGGTATGTAATGACTCCAACTTTTCCTGTACTGGATTTTGTATTCCTTATGGCAGTTCCAATAATGTGGTTTCTCACATTCATGTGCTGGATAGTTCAAAAAGGAACTGATTACTCACATCATGAAAAGGGTTCACACAAAGCAACATACACTTCAGAAGGAAAAGTAGTCAATCAGTAAAATTCCTAATAATATCTAAAACTGAACTGTGAAAATCTAAAACTAATCAAAAATAATAGTAATTTTGAATCTAGAATTTTAATAAACTATACTTTGAAGCAAAAAACAGCGCTCAACCATTCAATTACAATGGTTACAACAATTTCCTATTTCATGATTTTTTTTACAGCCAGGACAGCTAATAGCTCCTCCAAAATGACATTTGCATTCACATGAATCCTTTGAAATATCGTCTACCATAATATTAGGATAATTTCTACGTCATCTTAATATTTGACTATTATCAGAAATTAAATGAATTAAATGATTAAAGTTGGAATAAGTTTTTTAAATCATTGTAAGAGGGAAAAATAGCCATGAATAAGAGTGTAAATGCAATTGCTTTAGTTACAGCAGCTGTTTTAATCGGTTCTCTAATGTCAACATCAACATCATTTGCAGATGAACAAGAGTCACAAACAGAAATTATCTCAATTGATGGTACTATAGGAATTGAAAAAACTACTGTGTCATTATTTGCATCATCTGATAACATACTTCCATGGGGATTTGTTGAAGGAAAAATTCTAAATCATGTTTCAGATTATCCAGTAATCATTCAGATTTATGATAGTGAAGGAGATGCAGTACATTTTGCTCAAACAAATGTTGAAGATGACGGCAGTTATGAATATAGATTTAGAGTGCTCAGCATTAACGATAACCAAGTAATTAAGATATTTGAAGGAGATTACTCTGTAAAAATTTTCAAAGTAATTTATCTTAATCCTGATTTGTTGAAACAAGCTTAGATGCCATCATAAGGGTTTCATCAACTAATTCCTTTAATCTAGATTTAGCAGTCTCATCGGCAATCTTTCCATCTTTAATCATATCTGCTGTCATGAAAACTGCTTTGGGATTTGTATAAACTCGAAAGTAAGACATCAACTGTGTTAATAGAGTTTGGACATCAATAAATCCAATATTGCCTGAGGCAAGAATAGCTAAACCCGCAGTTTTACCTTGAGTTTTTTTATAATTTACATATTCAAAGAGATTCTTTAAAGAGGAACTAAAAAACGAATTGTATATTGGAGTGCCAACAAACCAAATATCGGCATTCGTAATATCTTTTGTAGCCTGTTTGGTTGTGTCACTAGAATTAGCATCTGGCCCTTCATAGCAATCAATTTTGTCCTTTGAAAGATTGATAAAAATAGAATCTTCGTTTTTTGTTTTTACATAGTCAAAAACATACTGCATCATGATTTGAGTATTTGCAGTTTTTCTAGGACTTCCAGAAATAACAACTACCTTCACATTGAGTTGGAATTTTTCAGCGTATTTAAACCAAAATGATATCATTAAGCGGGCTTGGAGGGCTTCGATCCCTCGACCTGTAACTTAGGAGGCTACCGCGCTATCCATGTTACGCGTCATATAATGACTCTGCGCCACAAGCCCAGCAACAAAGATGTTTGAAATTATTTAAGCGTAACCAAGATTTGTTTTAATTAATTCTTGAATCTTATTCCAACTTGAATTTTGTTTTTGTTCCCATTTTTCATAAAAGACTACATCTTTTAGTTCTAATCTATCAAGCCAACCTGCAGTTTCGAGATCAGGTTTTTTTGCAAATTCATTTACATGTCCTAAACAAAGATAGGCTATCGGTAGTATGTGTTCTGGAAGTTGAAGTTGTTTTTTTAAAATCTCATTTGAAAGAATACTTACCCAACCTAAACCTATCCCCTCAGTTCTTGCTGCCAACCAAAGATTTTGAATTGCACAACAAACGCTATACAAACCAGTATCAGGAATACTTGATCTACCAATCACAAAGGGTCCAAACCTAGAAGGATCATATGTAACGCAAACATTTACTGGTGAATCAAGAATGCCTTCTAACTTAAAAGAAAGATATTTCGATCGTTTTGGTTCATCAACTAATTTAGAAGAACGCTTTCTTTCGATTTCAAAAGATTCCTTAATTTTATTCCTTGTTTCATAATCCTTTATTAAAATAAAATTCCAAGGTTGAGAAAAACCCACTGACGGAGCATGATGGGCCGCATTCAGAATTCTAGTTAAAACTTCATCTTCTATGGGATCTGAGGTAAAATGGGATCTAACATCTCTTCTAGAATAGATAGCTTTGTAAAGACCATTTTTTTCTTCATCTGAAAATTTTTCGTTCATTTTTTAATATTATCTTTTCATTTGTTAAACGTTAATAATGTCTTCTTCAAGTCTTGTACGTCACGGGCCGATGGTCTAGTGGTTAGGATACCGCCTCGACACGGCGGTGGTCGAGAGTTCAAATCTCTCTCGGCCCATTTTTAATATTTTACTTAAAATTAGAGAGAACTTTCGAAATTCTTTTCAATAATACTCCATGCAGTCTCTACTGTAACTTCTCCTTTTACTCTATACTGAACATTTTCTCCATTTGTTATAGACTGGTATTCCTGGACATTATTATCATCTAATGTTAGTTGGAAAAAATTTTTCAACGCGATTTCACTTCCAGGATAAAAAGCTGCTCTGCCTGGCATAGGAATATCTACTGTTGAATATTGTCCAGTTCCAATTGAATTACCATTTGCAAAAAGTTCGTAACTAATAATCGCAATAGTAAACGTTTTTTCGCTAGGATTTTTTATAAGGAGGGATATTTCCAAAGTAGCATGATTCTCTACACTATTGACATCTTTCAAATCTACACTATCTAATTCAATTTCAATTTTTTCTAATTCAGGATTGTCAAGACTAGCGTAAAATACAAAAAATCCCATTAAAGCAAATAATCCTCCTATTGCTGCGAAAAGAATTATTCTTCCTTGAAGTTTAGACAAACCTTATCAGGACAGACTAAACAACTAAAAAACGTTGTCAAGAGTCAAATAGATAATAATTGTTGTTAAAAATTGAATCTAAATGGCCTTAGAACAAGCAATTCTAACTTGGGTACATCTAACGTCTGCTACAATTTGGGTTGGTGGTTCATTATTCATTGGAGCAGTACTGGCACCAATTCTAAAGACAATGTCGTATTCGTTAGAAGAAAGATTACAAATAATGATAAAAGTTGGCAGAAAATTTAACAAAATCGCTATCCCATCTTTGATAATACTCATAGTAACTGGACTTTATAATTCAGTATCGTTTTTGAATAATCCTGAGCTTTTATTTTCATCTAGTTATGGCAGTCTGTTAATCATAAAAATAATTTTAGTTATTGCAATAATAATTACATATGTAATACATATCAGAATTATTAGAAGAGAAGTAGAAGAAAAAATAATGACAAAAAAAATGTCAGAAAAACAAATACTAAAACTACGAATTAAAATAATAATTCTTGGCGAAGTAATTGTAATCCTATCAGTAGCTGTCTTGTTTATGGCAGCATTGTTGAAGGCTGGAATTTGAAGTTAAATAGTTTTTTAAATAAAATACTACGAGTTGAAATATGAACGGACTTATAATTGGAAGATTTCAACCATTTCATTTGGGTCATCTAGATGGCTTACGCTTTGCTTTAACAAAAGTCGACAACTTACTAGTTGGAATTGGTAGCTCAAATAAACCAGTTCACAAAAATAATCCCTTTAGTGCCGAAGAAAGAAAAGAGATGATATTATCTTCAATCGATGAATCAATATCTAAACGAATCCAAATTTACTTTATTCCAGATTTGGAGAATCATAAAAAATGGATTGAAAACGCTGATTCACTATTACCAAAATTTGAAGTAGTTTTTACTAACGATGAGATGACTCAATCCCTTTATTCAAAACGAGGAACAAATGTGATACAAGTACCTTTTACTAAACGAGAAATTCTTTCAGGAACAAATATTCGAGAAAAAATTGTAACTGACCAAAATTGGCAGCAGCTTGTTCCAGATGGAACCAAAAGAGTTTTGCAAAAAATTAGTGCCAAAGAACGACTAGAGCGTCTTTAATTATAAATAAAGCAAACTAAGAATGCCTGTCAGGCGAAATTATTTGGAATATTTAGCAATGTTACCTGGACCTACCAATGTTCCTGAAAGAGTTATGAGAGCCATGTTTACTCATATCATTAATCATAGAAGCCCAGACTTTGTTGAGTTGTACACAGAAGTAATAGAAAAAACACAAGAGGTTTTTCAAACAAAAAACGATGTTGTCGCACTTTCAGCATCTGGTACTGGAGCTGTAGAGGCTTCTGTAGTCAATTTGATTAAGAAAGGAGATAAAGTAATAATTCCAGTCAATGGAGAATTTAGTAGTAGACTCTCACAAATGATAGAGTGGCAAGGCGCAAATGTAATAAAACTTGAAACACAGCCAGGAACTAACGCTACATTAGATCAAGTTAAGGAGGCATTTGATAACAACAAAGATGTCAAAGCGTTCTATGTTGTTCATAATGAGACATCCACCGGAACTCAAGTCAAATATCTAGATAAAATATCAGATCTTACCTCTCGTAATGATTCTTACTATGTTGTAGATTCGGTTTCTTTACTTGGTGGAGTTGAGCTTCCTGTAGATAAATGGAATATTGATGTGTGTATGACTGGTTCTCAAAAAGCTTTAGCAGCACCACCAGGAATCTCACCGATCTCTATAAGCCCAAGAGCTAAAAAATACATGATAGAAAATCCTCCCCCAACAATGTACTTCAATCTAGCCAGATATTTCAAATACTATGAAGAATCAAAACATACTCCTTTTACTCCTGCTCTACCACTTCTTTATGC
>JAZGIF010000047.1:0-12002 GCA_036481835.1 Nitrosopumilaceae archaeon | reverse complement strand
AACCAATTAAAATCGATTCATGAGTTCCAGCAGAAATGGGAAAGAAAGTCGAAGAATTAAGAGAATTACGCAGATTAAGAGATATGTATCAAACTAGGGTTGATTCTAAATTTGTCTGGAGTGAAGGTAAAAAAGACAAATTATTGATACTCCACTATCAAGATATGCTTGATTCTATTAAAATGAAAATTGCCAAATTGGAAAATAACTAATTATTTTTTTAATTTACATTAGATACGAACTGTCAATAGGTACACTTAATCGCTAAAAATTCGTGATTTTATTTAAAATGAAAATAAAAAACATTCTGCTAATTGCATCTATCGTAATAGTCATTTTTGGTGTAAGTATTATTTTTATTCCGACTGAAATGGGAATGACTCTGGTTGGGGTCATTCTGTTTGCAGTGGGGGTTTTACTATTTTTTACTTACCTTGTGTACAAGGGACCACCTAAATAGCATAATTAACATTAATTACGAATAAAAAATAAAATTAGTATAGTCTACTGTGCTTCCATTCTAGAAAGCCAATCTGATTCATTAGATTTTTTTTCAGAATCCTCAGAAGGTATACTAGGATTTACTGGCATTGTTTCTGGTACTGGGGCCACTGGTTGTGATGCAGGTTCAGATGTTTGTGGTATCGGCGCAATTGGGTCTTGCGACGGTTCACTTGATTCTTGAATAGGAACCTCAGGTAGTTTGGCTTGAATTTCTGATTCATCTTGGTTTCCTAAATAAGAAACAGCTTCATCTTGAAGTTGTTGTCTTGGTGCTTCAGTTGTTTGAACATCCATTGAAAGGTCATCCAAACGTCTTTGAACATTTGAAATTTCTGCTTTTTCATGAGTAATGTGTTCTACCAAGTCAGTTGTTTGTGTCTTGACAGATTCAAACATTGTTTCAGAAATTTCGTTGCTCTTGTATTGTATTTTTGCATCAAAAATCAGCATCTTTACTGATTTCATTTGTTCATCTAACTCTGTGGTTCGGCTATCTAGTAAGGCTTTGATTTCTTTTTCAGTTTCATCTAAGGATAGAAGTTTTGATTTGTATTTTTCATGTAGCATTTCTGCTGATTCTTTCATGTCATCATTTTCAGAAACTAGATCAATCAGAGCCTTTAGACGACGAAGAGTCAAACCTTTTTCTCGAAGTAGACGTTGTGAGTCAAGTCTCCACTTTGGTATGAAAATAACCACATCGTTTTGGACAACTAATTGATCAAATGGAATTTGTCTTAATCCCTCTGAACCACAGTCGATTCCAACTGTTTGAATGCTCCCATCGATGTCAGTTATAGTACCTACCACTTTTCCTATGTGTGTACCATACATGTCTTTGACTTTTTTTCCGATAATTTCGGTCTCGTCGTTGCTCATAGGCAAGAATTTTGGATTAAATATAACCAACAATGTGTGAACAAGGTTTCGAGTTTTTGTAAGAACAATTTAACCAAGCCAATTTCCACGCCTATCGGAATTTTAAAATTCTAAAAGATTCCTTGGATTGACAATGATAGGGAAAGAAGAAATGGAACAAGTTTTGCAGTTTGTTTCAAAACGCTGGACGGATATTTCTCGTGATCCTGAAAACAAAGCAATGAACACACTTCCAACTGATTTTTGGATGAATTCTGTTGGGGGCAAAGCTGGAAATGGAAGATGGCTTACAATGTTAATGTATACTGAAAGCGAAGAAGATGCAAATTCCTTAAAAGAAGTTTTACTTAGATGGCAAGCTAAAGGAATGCAAAAAACTCCAGCATCAGATCTAATTCAGCTAAAAAAAGGATAGATTATTAATAATTAGAAAACTTCGCTCTTTATTGTCAAACGAGTTTTCTAAAGCTGAAAAAAAGATTCTGTTAGATCATTTCTCAAACGCAGACGACTCTGTCTTTGCTATAACAACTCCAAGACAAGTAGACAGAGGTGCTTTGATGTCAAGATATAGTAGAACAGACAAAAGTATGCGCAGAGTTTTCATTGACGAGTTTTTAAAAAATAAGAACAGAGGAGAAGAATTTTACAATAGAATATTAATTGAATATGGAGATGACTCCGTAGCTGAGCTTGGAAGTGCTCAAATTGCTATTGAAGGACTATCAAATATAGCAGTAAAAAAAATCGAAGATAGAAGAATTGGTTTATCCTATTTAGAAAAATCATCAAGGTATGTTACTTGGAACAAAAAAGTTAATGGAAAATACAAATTTTATAGAGACCCGCAAATTATCAAATCAAAATTTGCAGATCAATACTTGGAAGCATGTAATTTAGACTTTGATGTTTATTCAAAAAACATTGAACCAATGATCGCTTATGTTAGAGAAAAATATCCAATTGAAAAGTACACTTTCAAAGATTCAACAGGTAAAGAAAAATTATTTTCAAAACTCAAAGATGAAGTAGATATCAAATCTGCACAAATTATCTACAGAGGTTCAACAAAAGCTAAAGCACTTGACATTCTTAGAGGATTATTGCCAGCTTCAACACTAACAAATGTTGGAATCATTGGAAATGGTAGGGCGTTTGAATATCTTTTAACAATTCTTTTTAGCTCAAATCTTTCTGAAGAACGAAATCTAGCAACTAAAATAAAAAGGGAATTGGATTCTACAATCAAGTCATTTGTTCGCCGTTCAAATGACAAATATGGTAAATATTTGCAAAACTATCTACAATCAATTAAAAAAACCGCTTCAAATCTATCAAAAAAGCATGTCAAAGGAGAGATTCCAAAAAAACCTCTCACAAAATTAACCAATTACGACTCTGAAGCAAATGCCTTGGACAATGTAATTGCAGGCATCTTTTATGAACAATCTCCTAGCATTCCTTTGCAAAAAATTCTCTTGAATGTCAAAAAAATGAAAAAAAGCGAAAAAAATCAGATAATCGAATCTTTTTCAAAGCTTCGAAAAAATCGCCGCCATAGACCCCCTAGATCCTTTGAGTTGGCCAATTACACTTTTGATTTGATTAATAATTTTGGAATGTTTAGAGATTTTCACAGACATCGAGCTTTAACTTTAGAAAGACAACTTCTTACAACAGACCATGGTTATGCAATGCCTAAAGAAATAACAATTCTTGGAATTGACAAAGAATTCAAAGATTGCATGTATAAATCAAATGATATTTTTGAACACATTCGAAAAAAATTTCCAGAACAAGCTCAGTATGTAGTGAACTTTGCATTCAATTATCCTTATTTTATGCATCTGAATCTTAGAGAAGCATGCCATTTGATTGAATTAAGAACTGTGCCTCAAGGACATTCTGATTATAGAAAAGTTGCACAAGATATGTTCAAAGAAATAAAAAGAATTCACCCAAATCTAAGTAAAATTATTAGGTTTGCAGATATGAAAGAATATGATTTGGAAAGATTTGAATCTGAGAAACGAACTGAAGAGAAAAAAAGGAAGTATTGACAATGTCTGAAAACAAAAATAAAAAAACCGATGAAGTATGGAAACGCGAGCTTTCGCCAGATCAATATAGGATTTGTAGAAAAAAAGACACAGAACCTGCATTTACAGGAAAATATCACGATTGTAAAGAAAAAGGTGTCTACAAATGTTCATGTTGTGGAAATGAATTATTTGATTCAGATACAAAGTTTGATTCAGGAACTGGTTGGCCAAGTTTTTGGCAACCAATCAGTGAAGATAAAGTAGAATGTCAAAGTGATACTGATTTTGGAATGGTTAGAACAGAAGTAATGTGTAACAAATGTGGTGCACATTTAGGACATGTATTCAATGATGGTCCTACACCAACGAATTTACGTTATTGTATTAATTCAATTTCTCTAGACCTCGACAAAAAAGATGAGTAATATTTCATAAAATGACAAGCAAAAACTCATTAGATGAGATGGTATTTTACGGAATTGAGAAACATTGAGAATAATATTAAGTGGATTTGGAGTTGTAGGCCAAAGTCTAGTTAAATTGTTAGAGTCAAGATCAGATGATCTTTATGCTAGATATGGAATGAAACCAAGACTTGTTGGGGTCATAGATAGCGGTGGCAGTGCAGATGATAGGTCTGGTTTGGATTTAAACAAGCTAATGGAGGTCAAAAAAAAATATGGAACTGTAAAAAAATATAACAAAACAAAAAACAGCCAAACAGGTTTAGATTTGATAAACAATCTAGAAGCCGATGTTTTAGTTGAAGCCACTCCAAGTAATTATAAAGATGCAGAACCTGGAATGACTAACATAACTACTGCGATGAAACATGGTTTGCATGTCATTTCGGTAAATAAAGGCCCATTAGCAATTGCATTTCCATCACTAATGGAGCTTGCCACATACAATCAGGTTTTGTTAAGGTTTAGTGGAACGGTAGGTGGAGGCACCCCAATTCTAGATTATGCAAAAAACAGTCTAAGGGGAGAAAGAATTTCATCATTTGCAGGAATACTCAATGGAACGACAAATTACATTCTAACCAACATGGAAAAAGGAATGTCATTTAATGAGGCATTAGGTGATGCAAAAAAAAGAGGATATGTAGAAGCCGATGAATCACTTGATTTGGATGGACTTGATGCGGCAGCAAAGCTTGTAATACTTGCAAACTGGATAATGGATCTCAAAGTAACAATGCCAGATATCAAACGTACTGGAATTCGTAATGTGACTACATCGGATATAAAAAATGCAGCCAAAAAAAATTCCGCAATAAAGCTCATTGCCTCGTGTGATAAAGATCTAGTCGTAGAGCCTAAAGAAATTTCGCTAGACGACCCGCTATGCGTAAATGGTACGCTAAATGCAATTTCCTTTACTTCAGAACATTCAGGAACTCAAACGATAATTGGACGGGGAGCAGGTGGAATGGAGACAGGTAGCTCAATTTTGCGCGATTTAATTGACATAAGACAAGAGATTTCCAAGCTTTGAAATCAAATCTTATTTCTAAAAGTGAGTCTGCTGCAGTGATTAAAGAGATTTCAACTCAATGGAAGTTTGAGCTACCAAAAATAAAAAATCTAAAATTTCATTACTTGGATGAGGAATTCATCCTAGTTACTGGAAATGGAATAAAGGCACTAAAAATAGGAAATACCTATCTACCATTTCTTTCAGAAACTGCGATTCTTGAGAAATTTCCAAAGGTAACAGTCGATATGGGAGCTGTCAAATTCATGTGTAACGGTGCTAATGTTATGAGACCAGGAATTACAAAATATTCAGATTTTGAAAATGACGATATTGTGTGTGTGGTAGAAGAATCAAAAAACAAATTTTTAGCAGTTGGAAAATCTTGCGTTTCTAGCAAAGAGATGGATTCTCTAAGTAAGGGCGAAATTATAAAAAATTTGCATTATGTTTCTGATCAGTACTGGGAAGCAGGTAAAGATATTCGAGATTAGTTTATTTTTTCACTAGTCATTTTTGAGCCTTCTTTGTTGATGACTAGCACGTCAATACCATCACCACTAAAAGAATCTCTCAAACTAGCTGAGCGAATTGATTTTATAGCAAGTTCTTTTGCATCTTGTTCTGTCATCTTTTCTTTGAATTGCGGATCTAAAACTCCTAGAGCCATTTCAGCTCCTGTACCAACTGCTGCATACTCATCTGGAAGTACTGAACCTAACGGGTCTAATGTATAGATGGATGGCTTGTCTACAACGCCGCCTACGATCACTTGAGTTAACAGTGGAAAGAACCTTCTTTCGTACATCATATTTGACATCATTTTTGCAATAGAGTTTGGTGGAATATCTCGTTTAATCTCCAAATATCGAATTTTGGCTAGAGCAGAAATTTGAAGTGATAAAATTTGCATGTCTGCTACTAAACCTGCACATGCCGCGCCTACCTTTGGGGTAAGTTGAAAAGTTTTCTTTGTGGATTTGCTTACTAGAAAATTACCATATGCAATTCTACGTTCGCTAGCAAAAACTACACCTTGATCATATGTTATTCCTACGGCTGTAGCACCAGGCATGTACATGTATGACATGGTTCCACTGGTTTTGGAGTAGAATAAAGTCCTTTCTACCTAAAATTATCGTAGCAAACTTAATTTGAAAATTTATCCATAATAAGACAGATACACTTTGTTGTTTTTTTCAATAAATCCATTCTAGCAAATTCATTTGGAGAATGAATTCTTGAAAAAATGTAGGTACTTCCGATAGAAACACAGGGGGCTTTGAGAATATTTACAAATGAATGCATAGGACCGGTTCCTGGATTTGAAACATTGAGTATAGACTTTCCAAAAATTTCATCAGCGGACTTTTTTACATTATCTACAAAAGGATGAGAGGGATCTGTTTTTGCAGCTGCTTCTCCGTGGTATACTTTGAGTTTAATGTCTCCAAATCCTTTTGATTTCAAATGTTGCTTTAGTCGCAATACCTGTTTTTTTGGATTCATTTTAGGTACCAATCTAAAGTCAATTTTGACTAGTGCCTCTCCAGGAAGAACCGTTTTAGCTCCTTTTCCTGAGTAACCAGAAATGAATCCAGCAATATTGCAAGTTGGATCACCTACAAGGGCCTTTTTTACTTCAAATCCTTTTTTAGAGTTGACAAAATCCTTAATTCCAAATTCTTTTTTGAATGCAATATCATCAAAAGGTTCTGCCTTGATCAATTTGATTTCGGAGCTGGTCAAGGGTTGGACTTCTTTATACCAGTCCTTGATCAAAATTTTTCCTTCTGAATTTCGTAATGTTTTTACTGCTTCAATTAGTCGCCATGCGGGATTTTTGATAATTACTGCTAGGCTAGAATGAGCATCTCGTACAGATTCTTTTTTTGTTAGCTCTACAAATAACAAACCTTTCATTCCTAAACCAACGATTGGGCGATTTTTTGAATCGACATAACCAAATTCCCAAATTACTCCGTCGCATGAAAATTTATTTTTGTATTTTTTTAGATAATCATCAATATGCGCACTACCTGTTTCCTCTTCACCTTCAATTACAAACTTTACATTGCAGGGAACATCACCGTTTGTTTTTAGATAAGCCTCAACTGCCTTTATTCTTGTAATTAATTCTCCTTTATCATCAGCTGACCCTCTGCCAAAAATTTTGTTACCTTCAATTTTTCCGCTAAACGGTTTGTGTTTCCATAATTCTATTGGTTCAACTGGTTGTACATCATAATGATTGTAGAAAAGAAGAGTTTTTGTTGGATTTTGTTTAGATTTCACCTCTCCAAAAACAACTGATGCTACCCCTTTCTTTAGTCGTAAAATTTGTGATTGTATTCCAGATTTTTTTAAAATTTTTGAAACTAATATGGCACATTCTTCTATTCCTTCATTTTTGGCAGATACACTTGGTTGTCGAATCAATTGTTGTAAATTGGAAACTAGTCCATCAAAGTTATCATCAACACAATTGAGGACTTTTTTCATGCGGTTATCTTATTTTATCAAATGGTTTAAACACGTTTGGAATAACTTCGATTAAATCAGTTGCAACCATGTGAAGGCCAAATTTCTTTTGAATCATTTTTCCTGCTAATCCATTAATGTATGCTGCAGCAGAAGCAGATTCAAATGCATTTCTATTTCTTCCCAAAAGACCAACAACAATTCCTGACAAAACATCTCCTGTTCCCCCAACAGTCATAGCTGGGGTTTTCTTTGGATTGAGAAATGTTTTGTTTCCATCAGATATAATATCTGTTGCACCTTTGAGAAGCACTATCAGAGAATTTTCCTTTGCAAATTTTTCCACAGTCTTGATTCTTTCCTTCAAAGAATCAGGTGGAATTATTCCAAATAGTCTTTTGAATTCACCTGAATGAGGAGTGACTACTACATTTTTTCCTGAGATAAATGGTAAGATATAAGATACAAGTGCGCTTGCGTCCAATGAAATTCTAACATCACGATCTAAAAGTGATTTTACTAATACCTTTAGTGCGTGTATATCTTGAATTGCAAGTCCCATTCCAATTGTTGCAGAATCTATGTCATTTGGAATTTGTCCTAATAGCTTGTTTACCGCTCCCCGTGTTAGTTTTGAATCAACAAGAGGAATTACAATTAGATTCGGAGAAATGGCTCTAGTTGATTGAGCATTAATTTTTGGAATGCATGTATAGACTAGATCTGCGCCGGTTCTTAATGCTGCTAGTGAGGACAAAATAGGTGCTCCGTGATAGATGTAGCTGCCACCAATCACTACGACCTTTCCATTGTCACCTTTTCTTGAATTGGCCTTTCTTTCTGGAATGAATTTTTTAACAGTTGAGGATTGTAAGGTTTTTGCAGTCAATAAGACCTAATTCTATTATCGGTGAATAAATATTCTCGTTACAAAAATTGTTAACAATCGCTAACTTTTGGCGTTTTCTGCCTTCATTAGCTGTTCAATTGTATGTAAGACCTCAAGTGATTTTTTCTCAACTTGTTCAGCTAACCAATCTCTCTCTACTTTAAGGTGCATTTCAGCATCGCTTAATTTTTTCAATGTTGCCTTGAGTTGCGCATTTAATTCATCAGAGTGTTTCTTTTCTTGCTGGAGTTGCAAATTATTTTCTTCTAATTGTTTTATTTTTTCGTTTAAGGCAGTAGTTAATTCAGATAAAACTTGCTCCTTTTCTTTATTTTCTTTTTCCTTTTTATCTAATTCCTTTATTTTCTCATTTAGAAGTAAAGAAAGATCTTCAAGAACCTTCTCTCTTTGAATTTCTTTTAATTTTGCTAAATCATCTGCAAAATTTAATTTTTCTAAATCTGCCTTTGTAACCGGATTAAAATCTTTAACTTGTGCTTCTCTTTTCTCAATATCTTCTTTGGTTTTTACTAAATTTTGGATTCTTTGGTCTAGTTGGGTGTATACTTTGGAAGAAGATCCTTTATCCATTTTGATTGAGGCCAATCTCTATCGCAATTAATACCAATTTTATTTGTATTAGGATGTGTTTGTTTGAATCGTACAGACCTGATATAACCCAAATTTTTTAGATTTTTTTCTTCTTTTTACTTTGTTTGCCTCTTTCAAAAAAGGCCTTTCTAGCATACGCAAGATAGGTAGTGTGACCTATTGCTTGAAAAGAGTGTCGGGTTTTTCCTTCTCTTGCATCTATAGTACGTAAAATATGTTCAGAACATTCGATATCTGTGAATTCATTTTGAACAAATGATGATACTAATTTTTCAAGCTGATTCATTGTTGGGCAAATGGCAAATAAACTGCCGCTTCCTTTCAACATTTTTCTTGACTGTGGAATTACAGTCCATGGGTCACCAAGATCTATTAAAACGAGGTCAACATCCGAGACGGGCATTTTTTTTGCCAATTTAATATCAAGTTTTTTCATTGTGACATACTTTGACATGTTGGCTTTTTTGATATTTTTTTCAGCGATTTTCATAAAATCATCTGAAACATCAAATGTGTATACATGGCCTCGAGGTTTTACTATACTTGCAACAAAGGTGGTAAGTGAGCCACTACCTGTTCCTATTTCAACTACTTTTTGACCACTTTGAAGGCCAGATCTTGCTGCAATATAACCAAGATCCTTAGGATACACGATTTGGGTTCCATGTTGAATTTTCATTATAAAATCATGCATTGTAGGCTCTAGAAGGTATACGTACTTGTCCTTGTTTGTCACAAGCCTAGAACCATATTCTTTTCCAATGGCATCTTTATGCGAAATAATTCCAATATGGGTGTGAAGTAGTTTTTCCTTTGAAATTTTTGCCAACCATTTTTTCGTATTATTGTAAAAAAACAAGACGTAGGAATTTTGTTTTATTTTAGTCACAAACAAGAGCAGATATTTTTTTAGATAAGAACCTACTGTTTTTAAATTCTAATTTGGTTCTTTTTTCGTATACAGTTATTTTAAAAAGTTCTACCTTTTTGAATCTTTTTGAGAGCGTATAGATAATCTCGGACTTGAGCATGTGTGGGTTCTAATTCTTTAAGATTTTTTATATCAACGTTTAATTTTTCTAATTCATGGTAGATTTCCTTGTCTACAATAGTATCTGCCAATGCTTGCAACGAAAAAGGTTTTTGCATTGTTTCTACAATTTGTTTCAAGTTTTTAATTGAATCTTTAAGAGTATTTTCAACATAAGCTGATGCAAAAATTATCCTTTGTTTTGGAACCAATGAAAGAATATCTTTTGCCACCTCAAGTCCGTCCTTTTTGGGCATTTGATAATCTAATATCACTACATCAAATGGAGAGTCAGTATCAGTATCATCTTTTTTTGAAAGCCATTTTTTATTTTCAGATGTGAAAACTGTGACACATTCTTCGCCATCTTTTGTTGTAATTACATGATGGTTATTTTGTTCTAAAAATTCTTTATACTGATCTCTCAGGTCAGATTCGTCTTCTGCTATTAAAAGTTTCATTAAATTTCTAACAATAGCTATAACAATCTAGTATTTAGAAATTTTTTTTGAAAAAAATTAATTTGATGAAGGGGTTGATAGAACTACGTTTTCTTTGCTTACTTTCTCAATTGTTTCAATGACACTGTCAATTTCATAAGGCTTGTAAATCATTGCTGAGGCCTTTAAATCAACTAATTTTTTTTCAGTGTCCGATGTTAAATCAGCTGTAACCATAATTATTTTTGCGTTAGGATCAAATTTTCGAATTTGTTCTAAACCATAAAATCCATCAAAATCAGGCATCATTACATCTAAAAGTACAATGTCAGGCTTGTGTTCTTTGTATAATTCAACGGCTGACTTACCATCATATCCTCTTCCTAATACTTGAATGTCCTTTATGCTTAGGTATTCACAAAAGACTTCAACAGTATCACGGTCATCGTCAACTACGATTACGCTAGTCATACGGGCAATATAGCGAAAATCCGATATTATCTACTTGTATGTCCGCTGTGGACATACCATCGCGCATAAAAAGTAGACCCGTATTTAGAATTTAAAATAAATTACATTCTGAGTGGTGCATTAATTCCTAAAAGGTTCAATGCCCTCTCCATTGTAGATTGAAAAGAGGACACCAAACAGAGCCTTACATTTGTTAAAGAGTCATTTTCTATTTCAAGCACCTTGACATGTTCATAAAATGCATTAAAAGCAACAGCTAAATTGTAACAATATTTTGCAATGACTTTAGGAGAAAAGTTTTGTGCTGCATCTTTAATTTCTAATTCCAATCTTCCAATTTGTTTTACCAACCTTATTTCAAATTCATTTTCAAGTAAATCAAAAGATACCTCAAAGCTTGGTTTTATACCAGCCTTTTCTAAAATTCTAGATGCCCTAGCGTAAGCATATTGTATGTAGGATGCAGTGTCACCCTCCATGCTAAGAGATTTAGTTAGATCAAAAATAATTATTTTGTCTCTATCTTGCTTAATCATTTCATATCTAATCGTCCCTACTGCAACGTCGTAAGAAATTTGTTCTATAGATTTAGTATCAAGTTCTGGATTTCGTTTCTTTGTTTCTTCAGAAATTTTTAGTTCCAGTAAGTCTAATACTTGATCTGCATTAACGTACAAACCTTTTCTGCCTGACATTTGAGTTTGCTTACCCTGAGTATCCATTCCCAACGATTTTGCAGTTTCTGCACTTAGCGTGACTGATTCGTAAGCTAAATGAAGATATGAATTTTCATCTGATTTGAATTTTGACATCAGTTCTGTAATAATATTTTGTAATCTTGTTTGTCTTGAATCTATTACAGTAATTACTTTATCGCCGGAGAACTTTTTTGATTCAGCATTTTTGTCAAGTGTGGTTTGCCACAAAATCTTATCATTTTTTTGTTTAGAGTATATTTCATAACCAAATGGATCCTCTAATAGACCAAGTTTCCATGCTGCATACGGTATATCTTTAGCAATGTAAGTTGCAGTTCCATTACTTCGTACCAAAACTTTGTCATCATCCTTGTTTTTTCCTCGTATTACCCAACAGTCTGCGTTTTTACCCTCATCTTCAAGCTCGATTAGTTTCATATTCTTCATTTTTTCAAAAATTTTTTTCCATAAACCAGA
>JAZGIF010000046.1:0-3287 GCA_036481835.1 Nitrosopumilaceae archaeon | reverse complement strand
ACGTAGCGGGGTGGGGAAGTCAGACTGCTCTAGGGCTAAGTCATCCCGGCGGGCTCATAATCATCATTGATGAGAAACCCGCAAATCAGTAGTTCAAATCTACTCCCCGCTACTTATGATTTTAAAAAACATCAAACCAACGAATTTTAGAATTAAAATTACTTTTTTTGTTTCGAACACCAATTCTTTGAATGGGCCTAGTTAAATGACGGTGTGCAGAAACTGCAGGAAGATAGAGTTTAGGTTGTAGTCTTCGTTTTACATTTTGAATTACTTTGTTTTTTGATTTTTTTCCACATTTTTTACACTCAAAACCTTGATTTTTTCCCTTTGATTTCATTCTTTTATGACAATTCTTACAATATGGATTAACTAATTTGTATTCAGAGTATAAATTTAGAACCCTAATGAATTCTACGTTTAAAATTCTTTGATGTTTTTTAGATGCACGTCTAACTCCGCCACCTACTTGAATCTTATCTCCTTTTTTTAGTTCCATTGCAACGGAAGTAATTTTTGTAGGACGATACACTGCACACAAAATTTGTTTATTGTTAGTCTTAATAGAAAAGATCACATGCCTTCCTTGTTGCATGGAAGGTTTCTTAGAAACAATACCTGTAATCGTTCCTGACGTGTATGGTTCAAAAGTTTGAACATCAATTTTATTTTTTAAATGGTCAGATGTTCCTTGATTCGTTTTAAAAGTCATAAAACCTTCGGGTTTTTCTTTTGTTATAATTAGTAGTGATGCATTGGTCACTGCATTAGGACTTTCGCCACGAATACCATAAAAGACTGGATCTTGTCCATGAGGAGAAATTAAAATTCTGTTTTTTTTATTATCATAACTGTTAAAAGTTGAAGGAAACGTTTTTTCTTGCATTTTTCTAACACTTTCTTTATCAATGAGTCTTTTTTTTCCAAAATATGATTTCTTTCTGTAAGTAAGTGTCTCATAGGTATGATCATTAAAACGATATCCTATAGCACCAATAGCTCCTACCATTCCTTGACCGTTTCCAAGACGAAGTGATTCCACATGATTTTTTGAAGCAAAATGTTTTACATAATTTCTACTAATTAATTTCCAAAGAGCTAATTCACTAAATTTACTAAATTTTTTCTCAACATTATCTTTTTCATAAAACACTAAGCCTGGATTTGCACCGCCCTTTATGTCTGAATATTTTGTAACTAGAGTTTTTACGATTTTTTTTATTTTTTCTGGATTTTCTGTTTTGAGAGAAATAGCAACAGCCCCATTTCCTCGGGTTTTCCAAGGAATATTTGGATTAAATCTAATCAGATAAGGAAAGTCAATAAATTCTGCTCCTTGTTTTTTCAAAGAGTTGACAATTTTGTAGGCAAGATAGGTAGTGCACATTGCCTTTGGTGAATCTGTATCATCAAATCCAATATGCAAAATTGATTTTTGCTGCATGATAGAGTTAGATGAAGCTCATGATTTTTAGTTATCGCAGAGCTGAGAACAAATTAAAATGGGCATACTCTGTGTTTTGTGTAAATGATAATAATTGATGAAAAAAAAATTTTTCAAGAGATAAAGGACCGAAAATCAGTTTCAGTGGCCCTTAATGCACCAGATGGACTACTACCCAAGGTTCAACAAACTGCCTCAAATATTATGAAAAGGTTTGGGATTCCAGCATTTGTGTTAGCAGATCCTACCTGGGGTTCTTGTGATCTTAATTCTAATGGTGCAAAGGTTTTGGGTACTAGTCTGCTCTTTAATATTGGTCATACAATAAACATGGAAAGTTTTGAAAAAAATGTAATTATGATAGATGCCTTTGATGATATTTCGTTTGAAAAGGTTGCAAAAAAATCCATTAATGTTTTACAAGGAAAAAAAATTTCTTTGCTCACAGATAGTCAACATCTTCATGAAATAGAACCTGTAAAAAAAATTCTTGAAGAGGGAGGCATTACTGTAGTAATTGGTCATGGAAAAGGACAACTAAATGATGGACAAGTGTTTGGATGCGAATTTTATCCTGCAAAAGAAATTGAGGAACAAGTTGATGTAAATGTGTTTTTAGGACAAAGTAACTTTCATGCAGCAGGAGTTGCCTTAGCTACTAACAAACCAACCTATGTACTAGATCCTTACTTTAATGAAGTAAGAGAAGTATCAGAGTTAGCAAAAAAATTACAGAAAAAAGCTACTTTGGCAATTTACAAGGCAGCCGAAGCCGAAACTTTTGGAATAATTGTTGGGCTAAAAGAAGGACAGCTTTCAAAATTAACTGCACTGAAATTCAAAAGAGAGTTAGAAAAAGAAGGAAAATCAGTACAATTGATTGCACTAACCGATATTACCAATGAAAGATTGAAAAATCTCAAGGGAATTGATGCATTCATTCAAGTTGCATGCCCCCGAATTTCAATTGATAATCAGTTTGTCATGCCAGTATTGTCCACCCCCCAGGCCAATGCGCTTTTGAAATTATTAAAAAATGAAAGCATTGAGGGATATTTGCAAATCCCTCATTGGTTATAGTTGAAACCTGTTTCTATAATTCCTGCCAGTTTACTCCACAAATAGAACAGCTTGCTCTAACATTATGAAACGTTGGTTCCCAATATGGTTTGATTTGAAGCTCACACAAAGGACACGAAACAGTTCTTGGAATTGCTTTATTCATGTATAGTACTTTGTTTCTAATATCTAAAAGTAAATTTTGAGTATATTCTACTTTTGGTCTCAGATTTTGAGAATTGAAAACAAACCTATGTAATAATGGGTTCATAAACTATGTTCTCATTTTCTGGCTTATAATCAAGACGAAGAACTGATAAATTGTTCACCATCCTAAAAAATCAATGTACTTTGAGATTTAGTTTGACTTAGTTTATCTTCTTGTTGCTAGTGAATAGCTGATTGTAAAGCCATCAGTATTCATTGTATGGGCTGCGACAGCATTTCCAGTGAATTCAAAGGAACCTGAGGCCATCTTGTCATCAACCAACGTTAATCCAAACTTTGTTTGTCCATCAGGAGACCAAGTTGGTTGTCCTAGGTCTTCACCTGGACCAAGTGGGCCGTGAAGAACTACCATTTGCACTGGTTCTGATGCAGCATATGTTAGTACGCCATCATGATACGGCGAGTCACTTGGAGGTAATAATATTGCCAAAGAGTGGCTTTCGTGACCGATGCCTGGGTCCGGTCCTGACTTCATTGTACCATAATCTACTACACCTTCAGCATAATCGCCAGCAGGCAAAGAGTGGAAACTAATAGTATAGGTTGCTTGGAAAGG
>JAZGIF010000045.1:0-13427 GCA_036481835.1 Nitrosopumilaceae archaeon | reverse complement strand
CCAGGATGTTTTGAATCCGATGTTCCGTAAACTCCTTTTACCGTTTTTTCTTTGTCATAAGTGAATGTTTCTTCAACATGCAAAATTGCAAATCCTTCTGAGTTTGGATTTTTTAAAAGTACATCTCCTGCCTCTTTCATTTTTTTGGCAGTAGCATCATCAACATCAAGAACTATCGGAATAGTCCACGGAAGATCGCTTGCTAATCTTCCACGATTTATAACAGTTTCAAAATCTTGTTGACCTAAAAATCCTTCAAGTGGGCTAAATATTCCGTCTGCAATATTTTCTACATCATTTGCAAGATCTGCATTAATTGAAATGGAAAATAAATCGGATGAACCTTTAGTTGTTATTCTATTAACTAATTTTCCACCGTGGGGCTTGGCTACACCGTTGCTTTCTGACAAGGTCTATTTTTCGTGGTCCATATGCAGGCCACATTCTCGATCTGATTTTCCTTCCCACCACCAACGACCTGCTCTAAGATCTTCACCAGGTTTGATTGCCCTAGTACATGGTTCACATCCTATACTAGGAAATCCTTTATCATGTAATTTGTTGTAGGGAACATTATTTGCTTTGATATAATCCCATGTTTGATCCCAAGTCCAATCAATTATTGGGTTAATTTTTATCATTCCATCATGTTGTTCATCAATTTCAATTTTAGATGTATTACTTCTATTATCAGTTTGATCACTACGAAGGCCAGTTATCCAACCATCTAGAGTTGCTAACATTTTGTTTAATGGATGTACTTTTCTAATTCCACAACATAGTTTTCTGTTTTCAATACTTTGATAAAATAGATTCATACCATTTACGCGAACCATTTCAGTAACCTCTTCAGCATCTGGAAAGGTAACTTCTACATTAACATCGTATTTTTTCCTAATCTCATCCATTACATCATAAGTTTCTTGATTCAATCTGCCAGTATCCAAAGTGAAGATTCTTGCTTTTGGATTAATTTGAGTCAACATATCAATGATTACTACATCCTCAGCACCGAAACTTGAGGCTAATGCCAATTTTGGATGAATGTTCTCCATTGCCCACTTTAGAACCTCTTCTGGTGTTTTCAATTTTTCATTAAGTTCAGCAATCTGATCGGCTGTGAATTTACTCATGATTTGTTTTGATTTTGATTGTTTTATAATGATTACGAGGTTTGAGATTTAGATAATATTCTAAAATTATAAACAACCTGAGATAAAACACCAAAGTGAGTGAAAACGCATCAGTTGTTGTATTTCCATCTATTTTTGCTCAAAATAAAATCAATTCTCTAGTATCTAATATCAAAAAAATTCTAAAAATAAAAAATCAAAAATATCAAGAAATTCGAAGAGATGATTCTCTAATAGTAGTTGATGCTAATGATCCCGTTTTCACTTCATCAGCAATAAATTTGCTTTTTGGAATTGAAAGAGTAGCAATAGCTAAACAAGTAAAAAATGAATTTAAAACTGTTGTAGCATCTATTACCAAACTAGGCTCTAATCTTTTGCTTAAAGGAGACAAATTTTATGTTAAAGTAGAAGGTCAATCGTCTGGATATTTACCAAAAGATGTAGAAATTGCTGCTACTTCTTCACTTATCGAAAAAACCGTAAAACTTGGTGCAAAACCTGGGACGGAACTAAATAACGATAAGATACTTTACACATATCTTACCAAAAAATACGCCTATGTTTGCATTTTTACTGATAAGGGCTTAGGTGGAGTTCCTTACAATTCACAAAACGAAAAGACTGTTTGTAGTATCTTTGATGAATTTTCTGCTATTTCCTGTCTTGAAACTATCAAACAAGGCTTCGATGTAAAGATTGTAGTTTGTTATCACAAAAGATCTGAGTTATTGAATAATGTAAAAATTTTGAATAGGATCATTCCCAGAACACTCTGTTCAAGTATTGATTTAGAGTTCTATCAGATTCCTATACCAATTAAATATGGAAAGAATTTTTTTCATGTAATTCAAGTCATAACTGAAATACTAATCACAGTAGCTAAAGCAAATAAAATAAAAAAAATTTCTATTGCAATTTCTCATCTAATTTTTCCCTCATCTTTTTCGGATGTTATAATCAAAAGAGTATTTGAGAAAAATTTGATTCCACATATTCCCCTAGCTGGATTAGATGATGACATATTAGATAATGCGAAGGAGATTGGATTAGGAAAATTCTTACACAAAATTGAAAACTTGGGAAAAATAAAATTTGATTCTTTAATCAAAACTCCAGCTGAGGTTCAAAAACGTGCTAAAGAATCACTTACAAACAAACAGAAAGTTTCTATCGTTGTTGGCCCTAATAATGTTCATGATATACTTGATTCTCTAGATTAAGATCATTCCAAATTTAAACCGCTTTACATAATTTTATAGAATGATAAAGATTGGCGAATTCATCTATCCTTGGGGATTTGGACATTATTCTAGAATGATGGCTTTAAACAACAAACTACCAGATTTTCTTAAAAACGAATATGAAATTCACTATTCAAGTAAAGCAGAAGTTTATCAAAGACTGTTAGAAAAATTTCCTTCACAACGGAACTTCATTCATGAAATCTTAATGCCAACTCCAATCGAAGGTAAGGTTGGTCCAAGTATCACTTTATCAATGATTAATTTGTTTATTCCCGTTTCAGAAAATCCGCCTCTTCTAAAACAGATTCCTGATTATCTAAAAGCAGAGAGGAAACTTTACGATAAAGAAAAATTTGATTTGGTGATTAATGATGGTGATGTTGGATCAAATGTATTAGCAAAAAACAGACAAATCACTAGTCTTTTTATCACAAATCAATTTATTCCAAAACTATGGAAAACTCGATTTTACTTTTATCCTTCATTATTATTCATAGCAAAACAAATGGCAAAAGCAACCAGAATAATCGTTGCTGATTCTCCTCCTCCTTATACTATTTGTGAATATAATTTGAATTTTCCAGAAGATCTTAAGGAAAAAGTAACATACGTTGGACATTATGCTAATAAAAAACCATTAGAATCAAAAACTAAAACTGATTTTGAGAAATTGATTAATGGAGCTGAGTTTGGTTATTGGATGAGAACTGGAAATAAATCAACCAATGATACAACAGGTAAAAAATTCGAAGAGGTTTTCAAACAAGATGAGATGGAAAATGAAAAACGAATTATTTCACATGCAAGAAATGATCAGTCAATTGACAGAGTAATTGGAAAGAATGGTATTAGATATTCAATTGCAGAAGCTTTGGAAAAAAATATAGATTGGATCCAAATTGACGTTGGATTTTTATCAGAATTTGAAAAACATACTATCCTAAGAAATTGCAATTATGCAGTTGTAAATGGCTCTCATACAACTTTGGGTGAAATTATTGGTGCTAATGCAAAACCCGTGATCGGAATTCCAGTATATGATGAACACACGAATCAGATAAAGTGGATCGAAGAAAGGAAATTAGGAATATTAGCTAAAAATAAAAATCAAGTAGTTTCTGCAGTTAAAAAAATTAAGAGTAATTATAATGAATATAAGGAAAAACTAGAGATTTTTTCAGAAAATTTTTCAGATAATGGAGCTGAAAACACAGCAAAAATTGTCTGTGAGGTTCTAGAAAACAAGAAATAATAATAATTTCAGTTGAGTATTCTATTAATCTGGTACGCGGTATGTTCGATGGGCGAACTGACCGAAAGGGATGAAGATATGATCCGCGTACCAGAAATTCCGTAAACAGAAAAATTTACATCCGATCAGCTAGCGGTGGGAACGCTTTTATGGAAAAATTCTGTGAAAACATCATTGCCTGATTGTCCAGAATGTATTGCAAGGAAAAGAAAAGCCATATTGGCAAATCAGGCCACATTAGAAGAAGGACAGATTTCTGAAATTGAACCACCACAAGAAGGTGAATTTCCAATGAAATTAGATCCTGCAACTAAAAACTTTATCTGTAAAAAATGTGGCCTATACGCATCACGAGAACAAATTAGTGATATTAGAGATCGTCTAAACCAAAGAGAGGTAACGCGAGAAGATAAACAATATGATTATTTGGAATGGTGGCAAAAAAGTAAGAAAGAAAAGCGTCAGATATAGCGTTAGTTGATGAATTATGGCAAAAAAGAAAGAGGATATTCCACAGTGGGTTTCAGATGAAATTAAAAATGCAAAATTTGGAAAACCAAAGTCGGAAACAAAAACAGGTTACCTTTTAGAAATTTATGAGCAAGACGGTAAAGCTGATGCCCAGCTTTACGATCCAATTGAAGATGGTAGACATATTGTAACACTAGATCTACCAAAATCAATCAAAACAAACGAATTAGAAAGAGGACTTGTTTACGAGTTTACATTTGATGCATTAAAGGCTCCATTGAGCAAAAAAGTAACAGAATTTCTAAAAAAAGAAAAAGAAATTGACATGAGTGCAATCTATCAATTTAATTTAAAAAAATTGGAGCCTATTGATGTAGGCTCTGATGAGGCTCCAAGTGAACCTGAAGAATAATTTTTTAATTTAATTTTTCTAGTTGTTTTTTAAATGCAGAACCAATTATTGGATTAATTATGTAAGGAAAGGTCTGTTTTGCCCATACTGCTCCTCTAACCACTGGAGGGACTATGATTTCAAGTCGTGAGGAATTTGCCGCTTTAACAACAGCTTTTGCAACGGTTTCTGCACTCAAGGCTGTTGAAGAATACTTTGGCATTGTTTCAAAAGAAGGATGATCAAAGAAATTTGTACGAACCATAATTGGGCTTACAACAGTAATACCTACTCCTGATCCTTTGAGTTCATGATGTAGTCCTTCAGAAAAACCAAGCATTGCAAATTTTGATGCACAGTAAGATGCAATACCGGGTAAACCAAAACTTGCTGCAACTGATGCAACATTTACTATATGTCCAGATTTTTGTTCAAGCATTTTTGGTAGAAAGTTTTTGATAAAATAAACCATCCCAAGATAATTAGTGGACATTTGAGCTTCAATTTCCTCTATGGTGAGCTCAGAAACTTTGCCATAGATTCCAAAACCAGCGTTGTTTACCAGTACATCAATTGTACCAAATTTGTTTAAAACTTCTTTACTCATCTTTTCTACTTCGGATTTTTCTGAAACATCACATTTGCATACAAGAGTTTCAGCTTTAAATTTAGAAATTTTTTTTTCTACCTCAATTAATTTTTCTTTTCTTCTACCCACCATCACAATTTTAGCATTTTTTTCCGCAAATTTTATTGCAGAAGCCTCTCCTATTCCACTTGAAGCTCCTGTAATTACAACTACTTTATTTTTGAATTCCATAAATCAAAAAACCAAATTGAAAATAAAGTAGTTTCTATGAAATTCCTGGTTTTGTATATTTACGTAAGGCTAGTTTTACTAAAAGAAGCCAAGTTATGCCTATTGGAACATAATAAGTAGCAATTCTCCATCCAATCACTGCACTCCATTGCACACTTTCTTCTGGAACATGAAAATTAAAGGGATCAAGATTGTTAAGATAAGCAACTAATCCAAATTCTGCTAGTCCTGAACCTCCTACTGTGATTGGTAAATTTCCAATCGCATTAGCACCCATTACTGCCATAACAGAGTCAAAGATACCAATTACATATCCTGTTCCAAATGCTATTACCATAAAGGAAACTCCATAGAAAATCCATGATGCAATAGAAAGAAGAAAACCAATTGTAAATACCTTCTTTGATTCTTTTGTTCTAAAGTTTTCTTTACTCATTAAACATACATCTTTCATCAATAGATTTGATTGGTCAATGAGTTTTGAGCCTTTATTTTTACCAAGTTTTTTTACAAAAATTGCAATTCCTTGTGGGATTTGGAAAACTCTTTTTGATGACAAGAAAAATAAAATCAACCATAAAGTTGTTACAAAAATACTAGTTCCAAGAACTATTGCAGCTACTACATATGCTCCATTAATCAAAGCAAATATTCCTGCCATGATTGATAATAATCCTGCTGCAAAAACTTCAGTAACAATATCTAAAATGGCAACCCAAGATGCTTTGGAGGCAGAAACGCCCTTCTTGTGCAACCAGTAAATAATTACAAACTCGGCACCAACAAACATAGGAGTCGTAAATTTGATAAATTCACTCCCAACTCTTACTCCAACAAGATTCCAAAAGGGGGCAATTGGTCCAAGATAATGTTTGGCAATATAAGCAAATTTCACTCCTTGAAGACCAAGTTTGATCATCATAACACCTACTGTGGCAACAAAGGGAAGAAGGCCTATAGCAAAGACGTCTTCTAGTTTAATATCAAATTGAATTACAATAATGATTATTGGAATCATACTTGCTGGAATAGCAATAATTCGCCAATTCATTCGATGGATTTCTCATGGATTCAAATATAAGCCAATCAAAAAAAAAGTACACCGAAAAGGTTGAAAATTGTTTTTGTAACTGGCACTGCAGGTTCAGGAAAATCCCTACTAACTTCTAGAATTTATGAATACTATACTAGTAACGGAGCCTTTGCTGCAATATTCAATTTAGATCCAGGAGTAGAAAGTTTACCCTACTCTTGTGATATCGATGTAAGAGATAAGATCGATATAGTTTCAATTATGAAACAATATGACTTGGGACCAAATGGAGCTTTGATAATGGCAAATGATTTGATTGCCTCAAAATTTGATGAATTTCAAAATGAGATCAATAATGTAAACCCAGATTATTTGATTGTGGATACTCCTGGTCAAATTGAGTTATTTGCATACAGAACTAGCGGTCCATTTCTTGTTCAAAATTTAGATTCTGATGAGAAGGTAAACTTGTTTTTGTTTGATGGAGCATTGATTACTTCTCCAGTAAACTTTGTATCAATTTCACTTTTAGCTACCTCAATTAAATTAAGATTGAATCTTCCTACGATTAATGTACTGACAAAAACCGATCTTATTGGTGAAAAATTAAAAGATATTATCAGATGGTCATCAGATCTTAAATCGTTGGAAGAAGCAATTTCTAAAGATGCAGATGGAGAAACCTATACACTTACAACTAATATTTTAAGAAGTTTAAACCTCGGTGGGTTTGCACAAGGTTTGATTCCAATCTCTAATGTTTCTGGTGAAGGCATGGTAAATTTAGAAAGTGCCTTAAGTAGAACCATTAACTTAGGTGACGAGGTAGAAGATTAGTGGCATCAAGTGTTACAGTTAAGGCGCCTTCTTCAACTGCTAATTTAGGTCCAGGGTTTGATGTTTTTGGTCTTGCAATTGATGCATTCTATGATAAGGTAACAATATCAAAAAAAGGCAAGGGAATTAAAATAATTACTGCCGATTCAATTCCCACAAATCCTCAAAAAAATACTGCTGGCCTTGTTGTAAAAAATATGGTAAAGAAATTCAAGATAAAAACAGGAATTGAAATCAATATCAAAAAAGGAGTACCAGCTGGATTTGGAATTGGAAGTAGTGCAGCTTCAGCTGCAGCAACAGTAGTTGCTGTTAACAAGTTGTTTAAACTCAATCTTGACCCAAGATCTTTACTAGAGTTTGCTGGAATGGGTGAAAAAGCAAGCGCAGGAGTAATTCACTATGATAATGTTGCAGCATCACTTATGGGAGGTTTTGTAATTGTTAGGAAAAAACCTCTTGATGTCTTAAAAATTGAACCACCAAATGATTTAGTTTTATGTGTAGCAATCCCAAAGTTGAAAGTTCCTGCAAAAAAAACCAAAGTATCTAGAAGCGTCCTTCCAACAAAAATAAAATTATCTGATAGCACTGTAAATCTTTCAAATGCAGCTGCAATCGTTGTTGGTTTTATGAACAAGGACTCAAAATTGATAGGAAATTCTATCAAAGACATTATTATTGAACCTGCAAGGCAGCATATGATTCCTGGATTCTCTAAGGTAAAAAATAATGCTTTAAAGGCTGGTGCATTTGGAGTTACAATTAGTGGTGCAGGTCCTTCGGTGATTGCTTTTACTACAAAATCTTCTAATCTAAAAAAAATTGCAAGATCAATGGAAAAAGGTTTTACTTCCGTCAAAAAAGATTGTGAGATTGTAATTTGTCGTCCAAGCAAAGGTGCACAAATCCTCAAGTCTTGATCGAGTAGACAGGTGAAAATCTTGAAAAAAGCAGTAGTAATTTTTAGTGGAGGAATTGATTCCATTTGTACTTGTGCCTATCTAAAATCAAAATATTCACTCTATGGGATTTCTTTTTCCTATGGACAAAGAGCTAGTCAAGAAATTAAGGTAACTAAATCATTTGCCAAGATCCTTGGTCTCAAATCACATAAAATTTTGGACATAAAGTTCATGAAAGATTTGTACGGAGAATCTAATGTTCTTACAAGCTCAAAAAAAAATATCCCCAAAAGTTTTGATTATTCAATTGTAGTTCCAGTTAGAAATGCAGTGTTTTTATCCATTGGAACTGCCTGGGCTTTTACACTAAATGCTTCACTTGTAGCATATGGTGCTCATAAAGGAGATTGGCATTATCCTGATTGTAGACCTAACTTTGCAAAAAAAATGGAAAGGGCACTCAACGAGGGAGAAAAAGACGGAATTAAATTAAAAATTAGAAACGAAATTAAAATCTGGTCTCCTTTTAGTAAAGGACTTTCTAAAAGTGATTTGTTAAAAAAGGGTTTCAAAATTTTAGGAGATAGAGTTTTCAAAACATGGAGTTGTTATGAGAATAACAAGCTACATTGTGGAAAATGTGAGTCATGTAATAATAGAAAGAAAGCTTTTGTTGAAGCAGGTATTATTGATAAAACCAAGTATATGGATAGTTAAAAATTAAATATTTTAGCTGCGATTTCCTAAAATTGGTTTTTTAAGAATTAAACCGCGGATAACAATATACCAAATAAAGAAAATAGCAGTTATCATTCCCCAAAAAATCCAGATTAACATTTGTACATTCGTTGTAACTTCTTCTTCTTGAGAACATGTTGTAATATGAGACTCTTGAATGCAGACCCAATTTTGGCTTACGACTATATCTTCAAATACAGGAGTTAATTGATGGGAAATGCCTAAAGCTATCCCCAAAACAATGAAAAATTCTATTGTAAACCAGATCCAGTGCGGAAATGATTGACCTGGAATATGAATATTGTCGTGGGTTGCCACAAAAGCGATGAAACGGTTTGATTATTTATTTTTTCAGTAATTTTTAGAGCTTTAATGATTCAAATGGACGTTTCCTAATAAGGGCAATAATGTTTTCTCGTTCTTCTTTCTTTTCGTAAATTCCTCGAAAAGCTGCAGTTGTCATAGTAGCATTGTTTCTTACACCCCTCATTCTCATGCAAAGATGTTCAGCTTCTGCTAACACAGCAACTCCTTTGACACCTTGAGAGTAAAGCTCATCTGCAATTTCCTTGGTGAATCGTTCTTGGATTTGTAGTCTTTTTGAAAATTTTTCAACTAGTCGAACTAATTTTGAAATTCCAAAAACCCGACCGTTAGGAGAATATGCAATTTGGATAGTTCCAAAAAAAGGCAAAATATGATGTTCGCACATTGAATAAAATTGGATATTTTTTGCAATTACTATATCAGAGTCCTCCGAAAATTGTACTGAAAGTTCAGAATCAATATCATATCCACTAAAAATTTCTTCATACATTTTTGCAATACGTTCTGGAGTATCACGTAAGCCTTCTCTAGTTGGATCTTCTCCTAATTCAATAATTAATTCTCTAACTAGATTTTTTATTCTATTTTGGTCCATCATTAAAAGAAAATCGAAGTTATATTTGAAAGTTTAACCTAAAATTTTCTATTGTCAACCTTTCTTTTATGGTGCACCAATAAACTTGTGTAGTTGAGGAACAACTCTTACCTCTGGATAGTAAGGTTGTACAAGATCGTAAAATTTCATAAGTAATTCCAATCCTGGCTCTGCAATTCCATAGGAAGGTTGAATGATAAATCCAGTAAGATTATCTTTCGAAACAACTCTGAAAATTTTTTCAATTAATTCTTTAAATGCTTCAGGTTGGGTCTTTGAGCTAACTACAATCTTTACAAATGTAACTTTCTTAGATTCAATTGATGTTTTAAGACAAATAATCGCATTTTCAATTAATTTTGAATAATGCTTTGAATCAACAAACTCGGCATCTGATGTCTTAAACTCAATTTTTGCAAAATCAATGAATGGTAGAACATATGAAAATTTTTCAGAATCATAACATGAAGATTCTAAATAAGTTGGAATGTTTTTTGATTTCACGTGTTTTGCCATTTCACTAACGGCTTCATGTTGCACTAATGGTTCTCCCCCAGTAAAATTTACTTTGAAGGTTTTATCTTGTAATTTTTTATCAATCAGGGTACAAGCTTCTTCAATTGTATACTCTTTTCCGGAATCCATTGGAAGTGCTTCAATAGTATCACAGTAAAAGCATGTAAAGGGACACCCTGCCAATCTTACAAAAAGAGTTTTAGTTCCATAAAGAATTCCTTCTCCTTCTACTGAAGTAAATATTTCAAATATTCTAACTTTCAAGTGATCCATATTTTCTAAGTTGTTATTTATTCGATAAGATTTGTTTGTACCTGAATTGATTTATTGTAAAACTGGTTCTTTAGTATAAAATAATCCAGCAATAAAGAATACTACTCCTAAAATTCCAATTAGACTTCCCACAAATTCCACAGTTTCCTTTAGTTCGGTTACAGCAGGTGCCCACAAAAGTGCAATTAATCCTCCTACAACAATCATTGGAATTCCTACCCCAACTGTAATTTGTTTAGAGGCCATGTATTTGCATCTTTTAGAAAATGTATATGAAGTTTATGTCTTCTTATTGAGAGATATTCTTTACTCTCTTAATGATTTGTTCAACTTTTTTGATTATTTCCAAAGCCCTCTCTGGTGAATCATCAACAATAGATTTTGCAGTTTCCAATTGTGAAATTGCGTTGTTAAGCCATCGATCTGCTGCAGCATTTTCTTTAATTTGACCTTTAAGTTCTTCAAGCTGATTTTCTAATCTTTCAATTGTTGTTTTGATTCTCTCTGTTTTTGATTTATCAAGAGAAGTAGGATAATCTTCTTCTTGAGCACTCACAGTCACTTGCGGTTCTGGTTGTATGGTTTCCATTTCTTGTAACAATCTGTTTAGAGAATTGATCATATCAATTGCCTCAGAAAGTTTACCTTCCGAAACCAATCTTTTTAGCTCAGAGATCATCCTTTCTGCATTATTATACGAGTCATCTTTTTCAGCATAATCAAGTCGTTCAAATTTTGTCTCAAGTTGATTAATTCTTGAATTAATTCTCTCGGCTTTTTTTGCTTCAAAATCTGCTTTAACTGACATTATCTCTTTTACTTCTTTGATTATCTGTTTTACATCTGATGCATCATGCAGATTAGCTTTGGCAGATTCTAATCGTTTTAGTGTGGTGTCTGAAACTCCAATATCTTTTGCTTGTACAATTAGTCTGTCAAGCTCAGATAGATATTGTTGGGCAAAGGTTTTTGCTTTTTCTGTTGTACTTGAACTGGTTTTTTCTTTAATAGATTTTTGTAGCTTAATGATGGCCTGTTTTATCTCTGCTATAGACGCCTTTGTTTTTTCGTAATTATCTGAACTTTGAGCATTTTTTGCATTATCAATTAAATCATTAATCTTGGAAAAATCAACATCAATTTTGTTTTTGATAGAAATTGCTTCTAGTCTATCAATGTATGATTCTAATCTTTCAATCTCATTGGAGAAGGATGGACGAACTTGAGCAGCAGAAACAGTGGTTTCTTGAGTTGGTTGTTCAGTCATCATTTGACTAATTTCGCGATATATTTCCATTGCAGATAGAAAATGCTTCCTAGCTTCAGGTATATTGCCTTCTTCGGATGATTTGATAAGCAATTCAAGATGTTTAGAACCTTTGGTAAATAGTTCTCTGAGTTCCTCTGATGCATCAGTTTTTGATAATTGCATCTTAAGCTGAACTTGTGCATGTTGAGCAATTCTAATCATGGTATCAGATTGTGAATCTGCAAGAACATAATTTGGCATACTGCCAAAAATCATGCTTGCAATAATTATCAAAAATCCAAAAGTGATTACTTGTCTTTTCATTGGTCTTCCTCCAGTTTTTTCTTGAGTTTTACTAGATTTTGTAATTCCTTTTTTTCGATTTCTACAATTCCGTGACGTTCTAATCGTTTTACTGCTCTCCACATAGTGGTTCTTGGTTGAAGGAATTTCTTTCGTAGTTCGCTCTCTAAGGCTTTACCACCATTTGCAGAAATGAAATTTACAATTTCTTTATCATCTTCTCTTAATCCAGGTCTTTGTTTGAAAATAGTTTCTACATCAACTGGTTTTTCAGTTACTGCAATTTGTGGGGAAGTTTCTATTCGTCTTTTTGACAAACCGCGTTTAGATCTAAGAATTAAGAATGCTCCTATAATTCCTGCTGCAGCTATTCCCCCTCCTAGAAACAAAAGAGAATTATCAGAATCTGATTCAATCGGAGTTGGAACAGGAAGTGGTGCAGATACTCCAAAAAAGTAGTTTATTTCTAGAGGTCCACTAGGCAATGAGAGTTTTGATTGTTCTCCAATTTCTTGCATACTTAGTGGATAATTGCTCATTCCAACAATTACCGAATTTTTTGGCAAAAGGAGAGTATATTCAGAAAGAGAATCTATGTTAAATGACCAAATTCTTCCTTGTTTTGAAACAAGGTCATGTGTATCATAATCAATAGTTATAGATGATGCTCCCAGGGTTTCTAAAATTGCAATATTTCCATCAATATTACCTGAAAGCAAATAGCCATTTTCATCTTCAGCTACAAAATTATCAATTTCTATTCCAAATAGTTCTACAGAATAATCTGGCTCAAGTGGATTTACTGTTATCTCAGAAAACACATGAGTAGTTCCATCTGGATAAATTGTAAGGTCTAGACTTTTAGCAGATCCGAAGGTAATCTGGGATGGTACTGTTAATACCACAACAATTAAGCCAACTGCTATAATTGGCGCTCGAATCATTGTTGTGAGGATACCTGGCGTCCTTACAAAAAGCATTCCATCATTCTGAGCATAGTCTGGCGACTTTGATAGCATTACTTCTTGCTGCATTAACTAGTACCGTAGGTTCATGGACTCTACAATAGATTGGAATCTCTGGAATTCTTGGAAGAATTTAACGCCTTTTTCAGTCATCATATAGACTCTATTTCTGTCGTTTTTTACGGAATTTACTAAGCCTGCAGTTACCAATTTCTCACATTTGTCTAGGACTGCGTAGTGAGAAAGATTGGCCCTTCGGGATATTGCAGAAACTATTACTCCGTTTCTTCCTCCTTCCATGGTTACATCTAAGATATCTCCCATGATGCCCATTTCGGACCTGTATTGTTGTTTTGACATGTCCTAGTATAC
>JAZGIF010000044.1:0-2022 GCA_036481835.1 Nitrosopumilaceae archaeon | reverse complement strand
ATTCTATTCTAAGATGAGAATTTACCCACATGTGTTACTTCGGGAAAATAAAATGATTGCAGCTGCTGGTGCAGATAGATTGCAAGAAGGTATGAGAAGAGCATTTGGAAAAGCTGTAAGTTTGGCAGCACGAGTAAAAGCTGGACAAATCATTATGGAGATGCATGTAAAAAAAGACCATCTAGAGGTGGCTAAAAAATCCTTAAAAGATGCATGTGTAAAATTGCCAGGAACTCCTACTATCAAAGTTATTCCATTAAAATAATTATTATCGAAATTTTTCTAAAAATTCAGATTGTCGTTTTTTTAAGAGTTCAATAAATTCTGCAAGTTCTAGGTTTGTTGGGTTTCTTTTAAGGACTCGTCTACATTGATAATAAAATGAATTGTACAGTCGTCCTATTACAATCCCATATGCAAAGGATTCTTTGTTAGTTGATAACACCTCTAGCGATTTGATAATTTGAGAAATTTCATCTGTGTTGGAAAAAGTTTCGTTAATTTTTTTCTCAATTATTTCTTGAAGCTTTTCGTCCACAACCTAATATGGATTTTCGAGATTAAAAACAATGTCAAAAATAACAGTACGCTTTAATAGAGAAAATCCAACTTTATCGATTGAGCAGTTGTCGTATAGCTTGGTTATTATGCGAGCTTGCCAAGTTCGTGACCCGGGTTCAAATCCCGGCAACTGCATTTATTATTCAAAACAAATTATATGTGAAAAATTAAGGATTTTCTGCTTGTTGTAAACCCCTTTTAATGACGTCTAGGGCGTTTACTGCTTTTTCAGGTTTTGGAAGTTGAATCATAAAGACATTTTCTTGAGCTACCTGAGAATGAGGAGAGGATAACGCAAGCATGGAAGTCTTTGCTAAGGATTCAAAAAAATCTAAAGATTTGTTTGCGTAAAGTAAAAATTTATCATGTATATCCCCTTCTGAAAAATCAAGGGATATCTCGACGAAGACATTGCCAAGCTTGTTTTGCAGTATGTTAAGATTAGTATCTACTGAAACAGGCTTTCCAGCAATTCTATTCATAATTTCAAAAAATCTGTTTTCTGATAAAATTATGCAAGGAACATTATTTCCATTATAATTAAAAACCGTGATACTTTCATGTACCCTACTTAACAGTTTTTTCATCTCTTCGTCTGACATTTTCAAGCCTTTGCTATTTTTGGAATTATTTTATCTGCTGCCCTAAATAAGAATGGTGAAATAAAGGCAGAAATTATTGTGATGACTCCTATCATAGGGAATAGAAACGAACTAACTACTCCTAAATCTACACCTGTTTTAACAATAACTATTGAGAATTCTCCTCTAGGTGCAGCTAGGGTAAAGGCTGATCTGAGAGATTTTCGTCGAGGCTGTCTGAATACAAAATTTCCAAGCATGTTTCCACCAAATTTCATTCCCATCGCAACAGCAATTAGGGCAAGAGCTATGAAGATATAGTTTTGAAGCTGGCTAACATCCATAAGAGCCCCTACCGATACAAAAAATATTGCTACAAACATATCCTTAATTGGGCTAGATAGAATTTTGGAAACTTCAGCAGATTTTGATTCGGCTACTAGTACTCCAGCTAAAAATGCGCCAATAGCAACTGATAATCCAACAATATTAGCAAGTAATGCATAACCAAAACATACTCCCAAAACGCTTAGAAGCAAAATTTCTTTGTTTTCAGCACTTGCAACTCTATCTATAAGTGGTGGGATAATTTTTGTGGCGATAGTAAACGTACCAACAATTAATCCTGCAGCTACTGCAACTACAACTCCGACACTCTCAATTGATACTGTTCCAACGAGAGCAACTGACTGTAATGAAGAAATTAAAATAACTGCAATTACGTCTTCAACAATTAAAATTCCCAAAACTAGAATGGAGGATTCTTTTTTAATCCGGCCTAAATCAGATAGAATTTTTACAATTATTGCGGTACTACTAATTGATAGTGCTGCTGAAATGAATAAAGAATCCATAAAATTTAGGCCAAGTAAATTTGCTG
>JAZGIF010000043.1:0-2694 GCA_036481835.1 Nitrosopumilaceae archaeon | reverse complement strand
TCTATACCAAAAATCTAGTTTTTTTATTGCAAGTTCAAGTCTTTCTGCTAAAGATAAATCTCCAGGCCCCTTTGACACGATGCGCAATTGTTTGAACAGTATTTAAAAACTTGTTACAATTTGTAACATGATGATTCTAGGATTTTTAATTTAAAAATAGTTACAATTTGTAACATGTAACGTTTCCTTCAAAACCGCTTTTATATAGAGAATTATTCTAATCGTATGCAAACAAGTAATGCCGGACAACCAGTTGTAATCGATTCAAACGTAATTATCAAAGAAATTCAAGAGGGTAGATCGTTAAAACCAATCGCAAAAAGAATTAAAAAACACAAATCAAGGGTGGTAGTTCCTGAATCTGTAATAGGCGAAGTAGTAAAAATCACAGGTGTTACGACAACTTCTCTTTTAGAAAAAATTTACCAGTATTTCAAATACCCTATTACAATGGATAAAACAGAAGAAATTGACAAAGAGTCCGATAGGCTAGTTGAAACATACTATGAATGCCATCATCCTGATAGTCTAATTTTAGCTACAGCAAAGCTCACTGGTTCTGCTTTGGTGAGTTTTGATAGAGATCTTTTACAAACGGCAAAGCTTGAGGGCGTCCAAGCATTTTTGCCAAGAAATTTTGTTAGATGGTGGTAAGGAGAATTTTTTGCAATGAAAGTACTTGTCCTAGAAGATGATTCGAAAATTTCAAATATTTACCAGAAAATTTTCAATGAAAAAAAAATAGAGGCAGATTTTGTAGAAAACGAACCAGATTTTATGAATAAAGCTGATGAACAGTATGATTACTTAATTTTAGAAAAACCACTTTCCGTTCAAAATGGTTTTTTGGAGAAACAAGAAAAAGATACAAATCATGACCAAAATTTCCTTTTTCTGTCATCAGTTATTCCTAAAAACAATCAATCGTTTAATCTGAGAAAGGAAACTAGAGATCTTTTAGAAAAACCCTTTGCAATGATTGCGCTCCTAGCAAAATTGGAATTAAACCTCCAAAAAAAGGCTATTACAATATAATTAACTCATTGAAAAAATCAATTTTTTATATCAAAGAACATTTTTGACAATTCAGAGATGTTATAAACTAAATTTAGGAAAATTATACAGTGGGATTAAAAAAGTACCTTGCAACACGGGCCATAACAATGTTTGGGGTTCTGATGGCAACATTGCTTCTAACAATCATCTTGGTTGGCTCAAACATGGACATTATACTAAAACAAAGTATAGGCTTCCAAGTTAGAACAGAAATAACAGAAAACCCATCGATTGCTGAAAGTTTTTCAAGTGTTGAAGAATTTGAGGCTTTTGTACAAGATCAAATTGATCAAAGGATAAAGATCTTAGGCATTGATACCCCATGGTATTCACCGCAACGCGTTGGGTTAACAATGTACAAAATATTAATCTTAGATTTTGGTAATGCAACGTTTCTAACAAGCGATGCTGGTTCCTCAGATGTAAAGGATATTTTACTTGAAAAATTACCTAGAACAATTCTGCTTTTTACTACTGCGACAATTATAATTTCAATCCTAGGGATTTTTCTTGGAGCATTAGCTGGAAGCAAGGTAGGTTCTGTGGTAGACAGATTAACATCCACCTTTGCAGTAGTTAGTAGCAGTTTTCCAGTCTGGTGGATTGGAATGTTAATGATTTTCCTTTTTGCATTTGTTTATCAAATATTTCCTGCAAGAGCAACGCCAACAATATCGCCTACAGATCCGGGTTATCTGTTAGCTTTGTTATATCACATGGCATTGCCACTGATCACAATTGTTATGATTGGTTTTGGCGCGTGGGCATACTTGGTACGAAATTTTATGGTCGGAATAATGCAAGAAGACTTCATTACTGCTAAAAGAACAATGGGCATTGAACAAAAAAAAATTGTTTATCGTCACGCAATAAAAAACGCCGCCCCTCCAATAATTACAATTTTAGCTCTGAGTTTGTCTGGTTCACTTGGTGGGGCGATAATTACTGAAGCAGTTTTTGATTGGCCTGGGATGGGACGTCTTTATTTTGAAGCAATCTCGGTAATGGATTTGCCTGTAATTATAGGCGCAACTTATGTTCTTACTGTGTTTTTCCTTGTCAGTATTTTCATTGCAGATTTACTTTATGGATACTTTGATCCCCGAGTGCGAACAGCATGAGCAGCGTTACATCAACTGAGATTAGACAAGAATTTCTTAAAAGCAAGATTGGAATTGCAGGAATTGGTATTTTAGCTAGTTTGATACTGATATCTATTTCAGCTGCAATTTTTATTCCTGTAGATACTTTCAAGGAATGGAATAATCCTGGCAGCTGGATTTCATTTCCAAAAACATCCATGCCCTCATGGGTAAACTTGTTTATGTTTGAAAAAATTCCAGAGCACAAAATCATAGATCCTTTTATCAGTTCACAAAAAACTGATGAAATTTCTTTAATTTCTCAACAATTTAATGTAAATTATGAATATGATGATTTTCCTAACGACTTTATCTACGAGTTTACTGCAATGTACTCTGGTTCACCATTACTTCAGGTCATCGTAATTAGACCAGATGGTACCAATCTTAAGATTTTGTCAACATCTCTTCCGTATTCAGAAATTGAAACCATTCATAATGATAGAGTGTTTTCAACAGATGAATCAATCAAAAAAAATATTTTACTTCAATCTGA
>JAZGIF010000042.1:0-3427 GCA_036481835.1 Nitrosopumilaceae archaeon | reverse complement strand
CTAAAGAGGAGTCATTGTATCAATTAATTGTGCGTGAGGTACTTCACCTGTTTTTCATCTATATACAGATCAACAGTATACTTGAGTTCATTTAACATGAAATTTACTTTAACATCCCATGCAAATCTTGGTCCTTTTTCAGGTATTGCAAACGTTGTATTAATGCGAAAATCAGTGACATCACCATACAGCGCAGCTATCACTCTTTTTGATTCTCTTTCAATTTCTTCAGGAGTACTAACTTGTACCATATATTTGCAATATGCTTGCGAAATATAAAATTATATGCAAACTGTTCTGCGATCTAAAATAATTCGTATAATCTTGCTAATGATAGCTTTTTAGCTGGATCAGTTGTTACTAATTTTCCATCCACTTTAACTTTGTAGGTTTCTGGATCGATCTCAATTTTTGGTGTCAAGTTGTTGTAAACCATATCTTCTTTGCTAATATTTCTGCAATTTTTTACAGGTAACAATTTCTTGTGAATGTTTAGCTTTGTTTGCAAACCATTGTCAATTGCAGCTTTTGATGTGAATGTAACTGAAGTTGATTGTTTTGTCGATCCCAATGCACCAAACATTGGACGATAATAAACCGGTTCTGGAGTGGGAATGGACGCATTAGGATCACCCATAAGAGAATATGCAATAAAACCTCCTTTGATGATGAGTTTTGGTTTTACTCCAAAAAATTGTGGATTCCATAAAACAATATCAGCCATCTTTCCTGGTTCTAAGGAACCAACATAATCTGAAATTCCATTTGTTATTGCTGGGTTGATTGTAAGTTTTGCAAGGTATCGCTTTACCCTAAGATTGTCATTTCGACCACTTTCTTCTTTGAGACTTCCTACCATCTTTTTCATTTTATCAGCAGTCTGCCAAGCACGCGTAGTCACCTCTCCTACTCGTCCCATGGCCTGACTATCTGAGGAATACATGCTCAAAATGCCCTTATCATGGAATACGTCTTCTGCTGCAATGGTTTCAGCCCTAATTCTGGATGAGGCAAAGGCCACATCTTCAGGAACTGATGGATTGAGATGGTGGCAAACCATCATCATGTCAAGATGTTCGCTGATTGTATTTACCGTAAAGGGCCTAGTTGGATTTGTAGAGGATGGCAAAATGTTTTTTTCTCCTGCAATTTTCATGATGTCAGGAGCATGACCACCACCTGCACCTTCAGTGTGATAAGTGTGGATAGTTCTGCCTGCAATAGCGTCGATAGTATCATCAACAAAGCCACATTCGTTTAAGGTATCAGTATGTATTGCAACTTGAGTATCAGTTTTATCTGCAACTTTGATAGCAGAATCAATTGTTGCTGGAGTAGTACCCCAGTCTTCATGTAGCTTTAATCCTAATGCACCAGCTTGAATTTGTTCCATCAACGCAGTTTCTTGTGAATCATTTCCTTTAGCCAAGAATCCAAAGTTAAGTGGTAATTCTTCTACAGCTTCAATCATTCTATGTATGTTCCATGAACCTGGAGTGCATGTAGTAGCTTTGGTTCCTTCAGCAGGACCTGTACCCCCACCAATCATAGTTGTAGTTCCGTTACATATTGCCTCAATGGCTTGTTGGGGTGACACAAAATGAATATGAGTATCAATTGTTCCTGGTGTACAAATTACATGTTCGCCAGCAATTACTTCTGTGTTTGATGATATTACCATGTCAATGTCATCCATTATGTTTGGGTTTCCAGCATTTCCAACACCTGCAATCAAACCATCTTTAACACCAATGTCAGCTTTGATGATTCCTAAAATTGGATCCATTACGATTGCGTTTGTAATGACAAGATCTAGTGAATCTTTTCTTGATACTCCACTTGCTTGACCGCAACCGTCTCTTGCACTTTTTCCCCCGCCAAAAACTATTTCATCTCCATATTTGAGGAGATCTTTTTCTATTTCTATGATAAGATCAGTGTCTGCTAGTCTAACTTTATCGCCAACAGTTGGTCCATAAAGTGCACCATATCTTTTTCTTGAAATCTCTAATGGCAATTCTCAAGCACCTCGGAATCCCTTTTCTTTTGCTTTTTTCAATGCATCTTGTTTCTTTGTTTCTAGTTGACCATTTACCAAGCCACTAAAGCCAAAAACAATTTTTTTACCTCCATATTCTGTTATTTCAACTTCCTTTGTTTCCCCAGGCTCGAATCTAATTGATGTCCCAGAAGGAACATTGAGATGAAATCCATAGGCTTGTTCTCGTGGGAAATCAAGCGCTTTGTTTACTTCAAAAAAATGGGTGTGAGAGCCTACTTGGATTGGTCTGTCCCCAGAATTAATTACCTTAATTTTTCTTGTTTCTCTAGTTTTGTTTGCAATTATCGGCTCATCTGAAAGAAAATATTCACCAGGAATCATTTGTAATTCACACTATCGGATCGTGTATTGTTACTAGTTTAGTACCATCTTCAAAGGTTGCTTCAACTTGTACAGAGAGAATCATTTCTGGAACACCAGGCAACACATCGTTTTTTGATAATACTTGTCTGCCAGTACTCATAAGCTCTGGGACCGTTTGTCCATCACGTGCACCCTCTAATACAAAATCAGCGATCATTGCCATTGATTCAGGATAATTTAGTTTTAATCCGCGTTCCTTTCTTCTCCGTGCAATTTGTGCGGCCAAAAATATGTACATTTTATCAATTTCACGCGGTGTTAGCATCATAACTATAATTCAAATAAAATGACGGATTAATACCTAAAAAGTATTAACTTTGATCGTGATTAATTTATCTCGTGATTACGATCTCCTCAGTTATTGGAAATGTGTTTTACGATACAGAATTTGCTGAAAAATTCAAAAAACTAAGAGGAACTGCAAATTGTGAGCTGATCAAGGTTTGGCGATCAGAATTAGATAAAACTAGGTTTCGAAAAAATACAGACAAAGGAACTGATGTAGGAATGGTTCTAAATGATATCTCCAAACTTCATAATGGAGATGTTTTGTTATCAGAAACTGAGAGATTAATAGTGATTGAACAGATTCCAGAAAAGGTGATTTCAATTAAAACAAAGAAAACTGAAAATTCAGAAAAAATTCTTGTAACACTTGGTCACATAATTGGAAACAGACATAGACCAATTCAAATTGAAAATGATGGAAGGATTATTTTTCCAATTCTTTCTGATTCTGAAATTGATGTATTCAAAAAATTATTTTCAAGTGTTATTGATCAAATTGACATCAAAATAGAAGAACGAATTTTTGAACCACGAAATGGGATGGATGTTCATGAACACTAATCATGAATTTCATTTAATGCAATTAGCAGATTCATTTTTTCCCTCAGGAATGTTTAGTATGTCAGGTGGCCTAGAATCGCTTGTAATTCACAAAAAAATCACCAATTGGGAACAAGTTCTAAATTTTATCAAAGAACAGATAGAATTTCAGCT
>JAZGIF010000041.1:0-2128 GCA_036481835.1 Nitrosopumilaceae archaeon | reverse complement strand
AATTTCTCAATACAAAAATTTGGAAGAGCGAGAGAAAATTACTCTTCATACATCTTATGACGTTTACGTTAGAAGGGAAGGTTGCTCTCTTTCTGACGTGCAACACCTTTTGGATGAATTAACGTTGCAAGGTTCTTTTCCCGAACCATTACGAGTAGCACAAATGCTTGCAAAAACTTTGCTTAAAGAAGGCTAGCCTTCCGAAGCGGTTTTTCCACCATCAACATTTAGGATTGTTCCTGTGACCCAGTTTGCTTCATCCGAAGCCATGTACACAACTGCATTTGCAACATCAACTGGCTCGCCAATCCTGTTAAGTGGTAGTCTGTCCTCCAAAACTTTTCTTGCTTTTGGATCATCAAGATACGGTTTAATCATTCCAGAATTGATTATTCCTGGATTAATACAAACGCACCTTACATTGCTTCTGGCATACTCGACTGCAATTGATTTTGTGAACATGTTAATTGCAGCCTTTGTTGCAGAATACACTGCCAAATGAACTCTGGGAATTGCTCGCTCGCTTGAAATAGAACCAATATTGACTATGCAACCAGTTTTTTTTTCACGCATGCTTGGTAGAACTGCTTTAGTCATTTTGAAAACTCCCAACATGTTAACATCAATCAATCTCGTAATTTCAGATTCAGACATTTCATGAAAGTGAATTGGATCATTTATTGTTCCAGCATTATTTACCAAAATATCGACTTTACCAAAATTATTTAAAATCTGGCCCATGGTCTGAATCACTTGAGATTCATTTGTAATGTCACACGAAATTGCAACCGTGGCGTCTTTATCTGGAACTTCTGATCTTGCCTTTTCAAGTGAATTAAGATTTCTTCCAAGCAAAACAACTTTTGCTCCTTCTTCTACTAATCGTTTAAGAATACTTACTCCGATTTCACTGGAAGCCCCAGTAACGATTGCGACTTTGTCTTTTAATCGCATATTTTTAGAATATACAAGTCATCTTAAATTACTTGTGTTAATTTTCGACTTTTGTTGATTCTTTTAGGTATGATAAAATTCCAGTATAATCAATGTCTCCAAACCCCCCCTCTACTGCTTTATTGTAAACTTCAAGTGCTTGTGAAGCCATTGGAAGTTTTAGGCCATACGACTTTGCAGCATCATTGATAGTATCAAGATCTTTTTTTAAATTTCTGAGGGTAAATGTTGGCTCTACTTTATCTTTGATCATTTGGTAAGCTTTGTTTTCGCTCATGCCTGTTTTGAAGTAAGTTGAATTTAGAATTTTCAAAAATGTTTCAGGGTTTACTTTTGCACCACGTGTAAGCGTGATTCCTTCTGATATCGCAAGTGCGAGCATTCCGATTTGTAAATTCATTGCAAGTTTTACAGAATGTGCAGTTCCGTTTTCTCCTAAAAAGAAAGTCTTGTGTGCTATTGTTTGGAAAACCTTTTTGTGTTTTTCAAATGCCTCTTCATTTCCAGATGCCATCATTACTAATTGTCCATTTATGGCCACATTTGGACCACCCATCACGGGAGTATCAAGCATAATTATTCCTTCATCATGGAATTTTTTTGCTATATTTTTTGAATCATTTGGGTTAATTGTACTCATATCGGCAACAACCAAATCATTATGTTTTCCTGCTACAATGCCATTTTGACCAAAAGATACTGCCCTTACTGCATCTGCATCTTTTACCACTGTTAATACAAGTTCTGAATTCTTTGCAATCTCTTTTGGTGAATCAAAGCTTTTGGCTCCTTTTTCTACAAGCTCTTTTGTTTTTTCTTTAGTCCTATTGTATACATTTAATTTAATTCCTGATTCTAAAAGATGAAGGCCTACTTCCTTTCCTAACATTCCTGTCCCAATAATCCCTACCTCTGTCAATGACTCTTGGCAATTGTTTGAGTATTTATTTTCTTTAAAAAAACTCTAGATAGACTATCTTCGTTCTTCTCCTTTGATTTTCCATTTCTCTCTACTTAATCTAGAGGCCTCAAATTCCAAGTGACCAATTATCTTGTCTCCTTTTCGGACTATTCCGTAATCGGACTTTTTAAAGTGGAAAATTTTCTCCTTGGTTCTGTAACCGCCTTCAATAACTTTGATTTTAAATCGTTTACTTGCTTTAACAATTAATTT
>JAZGIF010000040.1:0-2540 GCA_036481835.1 Nitrosopumilaceae archaeon | reverse complement strand
TGATGTTGAATTGCTTTGTAATCTAATTTTAATTCCTTTGCAAGCTGGTTAGCATTAAGTGGTTTTTCTTTTAGAACTGAAATCAATCGTAGTCTATTCAGTCCTCCCCTAGAACCAGCAAATAAAAACCACAAAAGACGCTTTACTTGGGGATCATTTGCCATATGATATGAAAAAGGTGTTTCTTGTCTATTAAGAGGTATTAGTAATTCATAACTTAGTTGAAAAATGATAAATTTGATACAAACATAGGAAGTTTATGATGTTAAATTACGATTATCCACTGTATAGACCGCCATCTGAAGCAAAGTCTCTAATTTTTCAAGTGACTCTAGGTTGTTCATTTAATGAGTGTTCATTTTGTGATATGTATCGCTCTAAAGAATATTCTGAGAGACCTTGGGATGAGGTAAAGATGGAAATTGATATGGCGGCAAAACATGAACCTGAAACAAAAAAAATTTTTCTAGCAGATGGTGATGCGCTGAATCTTTCGACAGATTACATGGTTCAGATTGTCAAATACTTGTATGTGAAATTTCCCAATTTAGAGCGAGTATCGTGTTACGCAATGCCAATGAATTTGCTCAAAAAAACCCCTGAAGAATTAAAAAAAATGTATGATGTTGGTCTTAAGATGCTTTATCTAGGAATTGAAACTGGTTCTGACATTGTCTTAAAAAAAGTCACTAAAGGTGCAACATCTCAGACGATCATTAGGGCTTGTCGTAAAGCAATAGATGTAGGCTATACTTTATCATGTATGGTAATTCTTGGATTAGGTGGCAAGACTTACACCAAAGAACATATCATAGGAACAGCTAAAGTACTAAGCGCGGTTTCTCCACATTATGCAGCTGCTCTAACATTAATTATTGAACCCGGAGTCAAAGAAGAGTTTATGAAAAAATTCGACGAGCCGTTTATTCCCATAACAGATTCTGAAGCACTAGATGAACTACAAGAGTTGGTTAGCAAAATAGATTCAAAAAATGAAATTATTTTTAGAGCAAATCATGGTTCTAACGCGTATATGATTAAGGGAATTTTTCCACAAGATAAAGATTCAATGTTAGAGAAAATTTCTTGGATGAAGGAGCATCCCGAAGTATGTAGACCAGAAGGCCTTAGAGGATTCTAGAATTTTTTAGTTTCTCTGAGAGTTTTTTTCGATTTGGTATTCCAGTAAACTCTAATTTTCCATCAATAACGAGTCCGGGGGCTGTGAATATTGGATATTTTTGAAGATATTCAGGTTTTTCAGTTACATCAATTACTTGGTATGATACACCCATTTCAGCTAACATCGTTTCTAGTACACTGCAGTTAGAACAATCAGGAGTGGTAAGAACCTCGATTTTCATTATTTCTCTATGAACTGTTCCGGATTTTTTTCAAATGCCCATCTACAACTTGCACAGCAAAATCGATATTCTTTTCCATTATGAATTATCGGTTCTCCTTTTTCTCCAATTTCCATTCCACAAACTGGATCCTTCATGCAATCACTTCCTTATTCCGACGTGCAAGATACCATATAATTGGCACACCTATCATACCAAAAAGAACTACAGGAATGTATTCTGAAGAAATTTCAACTCCAAACACATCTTCATGAAGATGTTCACCCACATGAAACTCTGGAGGAATTAGCGTATTTGACACAATGTTATTCCATCCTATATGCACTATTGTTCCTTCGTACCATTCATGTCCACCAGGAAGTCCTTGAATAATTAAAAATGCACCAATTACAATTAACATCCAACCGGTAATTTTTTCAATTTTTATTCTATTTGTGGCAATACTTTTTGTAGCATTAACTCCAAGTATAGCAAGAATGGATAAGAGTATCAAAGGAATTGCTCTTCCAACTCCATGAACAACACCAAGTGAAGTACCAATTTCTAAACTTCCTGTTCCTGCAATGTAGATTAAAAGCCAGTAAAATAATGGATTTGGACAACCAACACCTGCGTTACCCAATAGAATTCCCATCAAAAATGATTTTGAATAGTCTTGACGATTTTGAATAAATTTAGGCGTTCCAGAATAGGCTGGTAATTTTAGATTGAGAAGTTTGAGTTGTGATAAACCAAAAAGAAATGCAGCAATTCCAGCAATTAAGAACATAAAAATGGAAACTTGGTCTAATGATGCGTTTTTTCCAAGAGCAGAAACTCCTAAGCCATAAGCTGTTATGGTAATTGTGAGACCCACTCCAAATAACAGTGCCATCAAAAGTCCTTTTTTGTAACCTTTACCCATACTCAATGGAACTATTATGAATACAAGTGGGAGAGTACAAGGCAAAACTATCATAGATAAACCTGCAACGTAGGCGATAATGAGCCAAGATGGATATGAAATGTCTTGGTTTAGACCTACTGCAATATCACTAGTTAATGAAAAAATTATTCCAACAAAAATGAATGAAAATAAAATAAAAGAAATCAATACTATTGATTTTTTAGCTGCAACCTGCACTGACATAACATCTCTATAGCTTTAACGTATTTAATCCAAGTATACGTTATTGA
>JAZGIF010000039.1:0-17007 GCA_036481835.1 Nitrosopumilaceae archaeon | reverse complement strand
GTTTCTTTCTCTAATTCCGGCAAAGTGGAATGTTCTTAGAGTCATCTGAGTTCCTGGCTCACCAATTGATTGAGCAGTAACGATTCCTACAGCTTGTCCAGGTTCTACTTTGGTTTTGTTGTAGAGATCAAGACCTTTCTTGCATACCTTTTCAATACCATCCTTACTTAACTTGGCATCTTCTAATGCTTCGGTGACAAGATTCTTTAGTCTTGGATTGAAAGTTTTGGTGTATTTTTTAGCAAGTTGACTAACTTCTTCTTTGGAGGCCTTTTTTCCTGTATCGATGATAGTTTGGGATTCGACTAATCTATTGATGTTAAATGCTTCACCATGATCACTTTTAGCAACATCAATTCCATCCTCACCGTACATAAATTGGATAATATGTCCGTGTGGGTCTCTTACTGTTCCATCATATTCTAATCTAATATGTTCTAGTGCGTTAATGAGTCGACGTTGCATGTAACCGCTTTGTTGTGTTCTAACTGCAGTGTCGACTAGTCCTTCTCTTCCCCCCATTGCATGGAAGAAAAATTCTAAAGTTGACAAACCATCTCTGTAATTTGATTTTACAAATCCGTGAGCATCAGGGTTGTTATCATGTTCTTTATAGTGAGGAAGAGCTCTATTGCTGTATCCAGTAAGCAATCTTTTTCCTCGTCTTGACTGTTGACCTAAAGCACCTGCCATTTGTCCAATATTTAGAGATGAACCTCTAGCACCTGTTGTTGCCATTATTCTCCCAGAATTGGTTTCATCAAATGATTGATCTGCGGTACTACCTGCTACATCTCTTGCCTTTGATAATTCATTAACAATGTATGCTTCTAAAGCTTCTGCAGCAGATAATCCTCTTGTAAGTTTGAGGGTTCCTTTTTTTGCTTGAGAAATAAAATCAAAAACTTTGTCGTAGCTTCCTTTGATATCTGATAGAATAGTCTCTCTTACTTTATCAGATAATTCAAGATCTGAATAACCATAGCTGAATCCATAATGTGTAATGAACTGTTTCACAATGATCAAAATTGAGTTTAGGAATTTTTTTGCTTGCGCATTTCCGTAATCTTTTGCAATTCTATGCAAAACACTTTCAGGCTCTTCTGCGCCAATTGATGATTTGTCAATTACACCACTAAGTAATAGGCCATTTTTTATTACAACATCTTTTGGTTTTCCTTTAGTTCCTTTTGACCATTTTGAAGTCATAACATAATTGAAGTCATTAGGTAGAAAGAGAGAAAATAATTGTTTTCCAGTGTATAATGATCCATCCTTTCCTTTTATAGCCGGTTCAGGTAAACTTCCTTCATAATCACCCAACATAGCCAAATTACAGAATTCTTGTTTAGTTAGAGTCGAATCATCTTTGGTGAGAAGATAAGCACAAGTGATAAAATCACGAAGACCACCAATAATTGGTCCACCATAACGAGGTGAAATAAGTTGATCCTGAACACGCATAAGTAAAATTGCTTCAGACCTAGCTTCTTCACTTTGAGGAACATGTAAGTTCATTTCATCACCATCAAAATCTGCATTGTATGGAGGGCATACAGATGGATGGAGGCGGAATGTTTTGCCTGGTAAAACACGAACGTAATGGGCCATAATAGACATTTGATGTAGGGAAGGTTGTCTGTTGAACATGACAATATCACCATCTAAAAGATGTCTTTCGATTAGATATCCAATCTCCAGACTGTCAGCTATAACAGATCTATCTTCAACAAAATCTAATCTAATTTTTACTCCATCTGGACGAACGATGTAATTCACTCCTGGATACTTGCTTGGTCCGTTGATCACTAATTTTTTCAGTCTTTCAATATTCCATTCAGTCACAATTTCTGGGATGGTAAGTTTCATTGCAACAGTTTCTGGAACTCCAACTTCAGACAAGTCGAGATTTGGGTCTGGAGAAATTACTGTTCTGCTTGAAAAGTCAACTCGTTTTCCTGAAAGAGAACCTCTGAATCGTCCTTCTTTTCCTTTCAATCTCTGAGTTAGAGTTTTCAAGGGTCTTCCTGAGCGGTGGTGAGCTTGTGGAATCCCAGATACTTCATTATCAAAATATGTGGTCGTATGATATTGTAACAAGTCAACAAGGTCTTGAACAATTAATGGTGGAGTGCCAGCTTCCTTACTTTCCTTTAATCTTTGATTAACTCGAATGATATCTACCATTTTATGGGTCAAATCATCTTCTGACCTAATTCCAGTTTCTAAAATAATTGATGGTCTTACAGTAACTGGTGGGACAGGAAATGCTTGTAAAATGAACCATTCTGGTCTTGCTGTAGCTGGGTCATAACCTAAGAGTAGAAGATCATCATCAATTATTTGAGAAAATCTTTCTCTTATTGTGATGGGAAGTAATCGATGTTCTCCAATGTCTGTTTTTTCGATAAAAATAGTAGGTTTGGTAAATATCAGCTCGTATTGGGTTTTCCCACAATGTGGACATTCTTTTGCTTTTTTAGCTTTTTCTAAAATTTGCTCCGGAATTCTCTTTTGTGAAATGATTGTATAGGCTGCTTCTCGTTTTCTAATTTTACGAAATTCATCTAGAGTTTCTTGTGGAACTTTGAGTCTAGAACAAGATCGGCAAGTTGACGACAAAAGTTTGTAGATATTATCGATAAACGCAATGTGTAAAACTGGTTCTGCTAATTCAATGTGACCAAAATGACCTGGACATCTAGCAGCAGTGTTTCCACAAGTCAGACATTTCTGACCCGGTTCTAAAGTTCCTAGTCTTCCATCCATCAATCCCCCTTGAACTGACATGCCATCTTCATCGTATGTTTCAGGAGCAGTAATCTCGGCTACTGAGTACTTTCTGATTTCGGTTGGAGACCAAACAGAAAATCTGATACTATCAATTGACTTTATGGTTTGAAGTGACATTATACCTTCTCCTTTATCATAAGTCGTGGAGCAATGTTAAGACTTTGCATTTCTTGAAGAAGTAATTTGAATGCATAAGCGACTGAAACTGAAGATACTTTGGCTTTATCACCACAAACTCTGCATACATATTTTCTCTGTTTAACATCATGGTATGCAACTAATCCACATCGTTCACAAACGAAAATATCAGACTTGTCTGATTCATCTAACAATCTATCTTTGAGAATCATTGATGCCCCATAAGCTATCAAGCAGTCTCGTTCCATTTCTCCAAATCTTAATCCACCTCCACGAGCTCTACCTTCAGTTGGTTGTTTGGTTAACATTTGAACTTGGCCACGAGCTCTTGCATGAATCTTATCTGCAACCATATGGTGTAATTTTTGATAATAGACTACGCCAATGAATACATCAACTGGAAATGGTTTTCCGGTTCTACCGTCATACATTATTTCTTTTCCTGAATACTTGAAGCCGGCAGCATCCATTACCTCCTTTACTTCATCCACTTTTTCTCCAACAAAAGCTGAAGCATCGAATTTTGAACCACGTAACGCTGCTGCCTTGCCAGTAATTGATTCCATAAACATCCCGACTGTCATTCTTGATGGGAAAGCATGTGGATTAATTAGAACATCAGGAGAAATTCCTTCTGCAGTGTATGGTAAATCTTCATTTTTTGCTAAAATACCAAGAATTCCTTTCTGTCCATGTCTTGAAGCAAATTTGTCTCCAATTTCAGGAATTCTCATATCTCTTACTCTAATTTTGTACATTTTGCCACCCTCATTGGATTGTGTCATCACAACGGTGTCGACAACTCCAGTTTCTGATGGTCTTACACCAATTGATGTATCTCGTCTGTAAGGACCTTTTACCTCAAACTCTCTGTACTCTTCCATAAATCGAGGAGGACTAGTCTTTCCAATCAGTATGTCTCCTCCAAGAACAGTTGATTCTGATGCTACTACTCCATCTTCTTCAAGTAAACGGTATGCCTTTTCTCCTTTGTATCCTCTAATGTTATCTTCAGCGTTTGGAATTTCAAAATTATCACGCATTCCTCCTGGATATTGTTTTGATTCTGCGTCATAGATTCTGAAAAAGAATGTTCTTCCTAATCCTCTGTCTACAGATGCTTTACTCAAAACAATGGCATCTTCAATGTTGTATCCATCAAAAGGTAAAACTGCAACAACACAGTTTTGTCCAGCTGGTCTATCTTCAAGGCCTAGCAATCCCATAGCTTTTGTTGTAACTATTGGGGTTTGTGGATAAAGCATGAAGTGTTGCCTAACATAGGTACTAGTATTCATCATTGGGGAAGAAAATCCAAGACTTTGTTTGGCCATTGCCGATTCGTAGGTATTCCTTGGAGACTGGTTATGTTCTGGATACGGTATAATGGAGGCACCTGCACCCAGAATTGCTGATGGAAATATTTCTAGATGAGTATGTTTTTTTATATCTTTTTCATCAAAGGAAACATAGCAATTTTCTTCTTCGTTAGCATCAATTAGCTCGATAATTCCCATTCGCAGCAAATCGTTCCATGAGAGGAGTTTTTTTGAAATTTTGTCAACTAGGTCTTGTGATAAGAGAGACTTGTTGTCTTTGATAATTATGAGAGGCCGCAAAACTCTTCCAGCATTACAATTTACATAAATTCTCTTTGTGGCACCTTCGATTTCTGATTGATGAAATGAAATTCCTATATGAGGGTGAATTTTTGCAGATCTACGTAATTCACGTAAAGAATCGATTAGTTTTTGGCCATCTCGAAAATACCCAATTAGTTTTCCATCAACAAATACTCTAGCACCATCTTTTTTCAGTTCGGCTTTGGCATCTGTAAAATGAACCGTTCCCAAATCATATATTTTCTCAACAATTTCTTCGGATGGAACATATACTGAAATTATTGCAGATAGAGCCAAATTCTTAACCAAGCCACAGTTTGATCCTTCAGGTGTCTCACTTGGACAAATTCTTCCAAAGTGAGTTGCATGCAAATCTCTAGCTTCAAAGTTTGGTTGGGTTCTACTTAGTGGAGATTGAACTCTTCTAAGATGACTAATTGTAGAAAGATAATTTGTTCTATCAAGTAATTGTGTAACACCTACACGTCCTCTTCCCCAGTTTCCAGTTGCAATTGCATTGTTTAGCTTATCAGTTACAATACCAGGTCTGATAGCTGCAGCTACTGCGTTAATTCCACGTTTTTGTCCTGATCTTTCAAGTTGATATTTCATATCTCTGACTAGATTTCTAAACGCAGTTCTAAACAAATCTGCAAGCATTTGTCCTGCAAATTTTATGACTTTGTTTCCATAATGGTCCTTATCATCAGGAGAAATCCAGTCAAGTTTTAATTCAAGAAGTTTGCATGCAGCTTCACCCAAAAATTGTGCTTTTTCTTTTCTATTTTCTGGATGTTTTCCCAAATGAGGTAAGAGTCCCCAATCAAGTAAAGTTTCAGCTCTTTTGATTTGGAATTCTTCTAACATTCCAGGCGCAATTCTTTTACTAATGTATACAATGGCGTCTTTTGAAGTTGGAACATCACCTGCTTTTTCAAAAGAACCTTCAAGCTCATCTTGTATATCTTCAACAAGAGAAACGGCAGCTGCTATTTCTTTATCTGACTCTAAACCTAGTGCTCGCATCAAAGTTACTACTGGAATATCAACAGGAGATCCGGGAATTCTTGATACTATTAGACCGTCAGTTTTCATCATCAATTCTAATTTTGCTCGATACCCAACAATTGATGAATACACTTTTGCTTTGTACACAATGTTTCCACCAACCTTGTCCTTGTCAACAATAATCTTGTTATAAGAAAGGTCTTCTAGACCAACAATAACTCGTTCAGAACCATTAATTATAAAATAGCCACCTGGATCATTTGGATCTTCTCCATGTTCAACGAGTTTTTGAGTTGAAAAGTTATGCAATATACATGCATTTGATCTTACCATTACTGGAATATCACCAATATGCACAAAACGTGATTCTAAAATTTTTCCGTCTTCAACAACACTTGCTTCCATCATCACAGGTGCAGAGTATGACACATTTCGTAAACGAGCTTCTGCTGGGGAAATGTGTGTAATTGAATCATCGAGTTCCATCATTCGAGGTTGTTGAAGTTTTATTTTACCAAGTTGAATTTTGTAAGGATACTCTGCGTTTTCAATTTCAATTTGACTTACTTCATTGATAATACTTTGTAGACCACGCTCCAAAAATTCATCAAAGGAATTCAAATGTTGTCTAGCTATTCCTTCACGTTTTAGAATATCTTGAATAATTGGCCAGCGCTTTATTGATTGGTTAGACATTATACTTCAACCACATATCTGTAATACGTACTCTCCCCAGCTGTTGCACTTTTTCTTGTAATCTTGATCATGTCACCTGGTTTTACGCCAAGTCCCATAATTGCAGGGTCGTTTACGAAAATCAATGGTAATTCAGTGGGTTTACAATTGAATTTTTGTAAAACCTCTTCTGCTTCTTTTTTTGTCATAATTTCATGTTTTGGGACATAAACATGTTCAGGTACAAGAATTGGATTTCGTTTAGAAGCCAAGCAAAGAACCTCCTTGAGCAACATTTACTGTAAGGACTAATAGATCACACAAACTGTAAAAAAAGCACCGAGAGGTTAATATATATCTAATTTTAGGCGCAGTTCATTAGGCTGAATTAGTCAAGAAAATTTTCAGTAAAGTTAAATAGGAATAATTAGCCCGATTTTCTTGATGATTACTCATCTTAAGGTATTTGCTTTGTTTGCAATTATGATAGCAGGCATAAGTGGATCACCAGTCTTTGGACAGATCATAGAACCGATCGCTGTTACAACAGACAAAGACATGTACGCAAATGGAGAAACAATAATTGTTTCAGGTGAGGTTAAAGACTTACTGTCAGGTTATCAAATATCCTTACAAGTCTTTGAACCAAAATTTGGAAACCGAGTTTCACTTGAACAAATTGGTGTCGGACCTGACAAAAAATTCAGTGTAGAAATTACTGCAGGTGGACCTCTTTGGAAAGCTGACGGAACATATAGAATCGAAGTTTTGTATGGTACAGAATCAAGAACTGCCGAAACAACCTTTGAATTTAGTGGTTCAGGAGTTCCATTACCAAAACCAACAGGACCTACAATTGAAGTAGGAAACACTGGAAAGATGATAGGATACTCTATCACGGGTGGAAGTGTGCTTTCCATAAACGAAGACTTTGAGGCACATTCACTGATTGTAAGAATATCTACTACCAGTGATGGTGAACTTACAATTACTTTACCAAGAAACGTAATTGATTCAAAAAGTGGCAGTGCTGACGATGATTTCTTCGTTCTCATAGATGGTGAAGAAGTCGAATTTACCGAAAGCAAAACATCTAGCGATCGAGAACTGACAATACCATTTCCAGATGGAGCTGAAGAGATCGAAATCATTGGTACCTTTGTAATTCCAGAATTTGGAACAATTGCCGCCTTGATTCTAGCAGTAGCGATCGTATCAATTATTGCAGTAACCGCAAAAACAAGATTGAACGTATTACCAAAATACTAAAATCTTCTCATTTTTCATTTTTTAAATATACATAAATAGTCAGTCTACTCAACGCCAAACAAGATGAAAACACGTACGTCGTATATGGCATTAGCCATTATGGCAGCAGCAGTAGCAGGACTTGCAACTTTACCAGCATTTGGACAACAATTACCATGTCCAGGTTGTTTAGAAGCTGGTGGACAAGATCCAAGAATTACTGCAATGCAATCAATCCAGTCACAACTACCAATTACTGTTGACACAGACAGAACCATGTATGATCATGATTCTACAATTCGAGTGTTTGGGACAGTAAGTGGTATTAGACCTGGAACAGATATTGCGATTGTAGTTACTGGTCCTCCTCCATTCAATAACATTGTCAAAATTGACCAAGTCAGTGTACGCAGTGATCGTACATTTGAAACCACATTAACTACTGGTGGAGAACTGTGGAAATACGACGGTACCTATACTATCAAAGTAACTTACGGAGCTCAAGAAATATTCGATAGGGCATATGTTAATCTATCTGGCGGTATTGGTCAAGTTGGAGTACCAGAATGTGCTTCAAACGAATTGTCTGCAAGTGGTCTATGTGTACCATTTAGCATAACAGGAGCTACCGTATCAAGTGCAATGTTTAGCAGCGCAAGTAATTCTCTAATCATTAACATCAGCAGTTTCGATGATGGAATGATAACTGTCAGTCCATCAACTGATGCAATCAAAGGTATCTTCATGGTACTTGTCGATGGTGAAGAATGGGATGACGTAACAATTGAGGGAAATGTAGTCACAGTAAGCTTCCCTGCTGGAGCAGAAGAGATAGAAATCATCGGTACCTTCGCAATACCAGAGTTTGGCGCTATTGCAGCACTAATACTAGCAGTTGCAATTATATCTATAATTGCAGTAACCGCAAAAACAAGATTGAGTGTATTACCAAAATACTAAAATCTTATCATTTTTCATTTTTTATTTTGATTATTTTATAGTAAAGGACATATACGATCCTCCATGTATTTTCTCGTGAGAAAAATAATTCAATTATTTGCTATTTCTATATTGTTTTGTTCAACTGCTTTAGTATATGCTCAAACAGAAAGTACATTTACTGTGAAAACATCCCAAGCCGCTTATGATGAAGGAGAAACAATAGTTGTGTCAGGTAATGTTAAAGCTATAATTTTAGATACACCAGTCACATTACAAATTTTTCATGAATCAAATTTAGTTGAAATAGCACAGCTCATAGTAGCTCAAGATGGAAAGTTTACACATACAATAATACCTGAAGGTCCATTATGGAAAAGTGGAGGAACATACATTGTACGAGTTACCTATGGAAGCGATAACATGATTGAAACAAATTTTGAATTTTATACAAAACAATCTGTAGAAGAAACAACTAACATCTTTGAGGTAGATGCGGGAACTTCTGGAACCTTTGATGTTAGCTACACAATTAGAGGCGGCACTGTTAAAGATATGTTAGTTGATCCAGATAATTTTGCACTAATTGTAATTGTTGATTCAGAAATTGATGGGTCCATAACACTTGACTTACCTAGAGTATCAATTGACGCTAAAAAAAATGATGGTACTGATGACACATTTTTGGTTTTTATTGATGGAGCAGAAGTACCTCTTGAAGAAACAGTTAATCCTAACTCAAGAAAAATAAAAATAGAATTTGAGGAGGGAGATTCTGATATTGAAATAATAGGAACCTTTGTTGTTCCTGAATTTGGTGGAATTGTTGTTATGATATTTGTAATTGCGATAATATCTTCAATTTTGATTTCTTCAAAGAAAAGAATTTTTACTTTCCCAAAATCATTCTAGTCAAAAATCATATTTACTCTTAAGAGGTGAAACACTTCGAAGTTCTTTTACCACTCTTTTCAAAACGGTAATTGTGTTTTCAATTTCAGAAATAGTGTTCATTGATCCTACAGTTAACCGAAGTGAACCAGCTATTTGTTCATGTAAAAAACCCATTGCTCTCAACACATGAGATTCCTTTTGAGTTCTAACAGAGCAAGCTGAACCTGTTGAAGCCGCTATTCCTTCTTCATCCAATTTGATGATAAGGTCTTCCCCATTAACCCCAAGAAAAGTAAAATGAGCATTATTAGGAATTCTCTTTTCTGGATGTCCATTAATGGAAACGTAAGGGATTTCCTTCATTACTTTGGACACTAATACATCTCGAAGATTTTTAAAATGTAAAATGTTTTTCCCCAAGTTTTCCTTTGCAAGTTCACATGCTTTTCCAAATCCAACAACACTTGCAACATTTTCTGTTCCGGATCTTAAACCATTTTCTTGACCTCCTCCTAAAATATATGGCTCAATTTTTGTTCCACTTTTAATGTAAAGTGCTCCAACTCCTTTTGGACCATTAATTTTATGAGATGAAATTGATAACATGTCCAGCCGTAATTCTTTGACATTAATCTCCAATTTACCAATTGCTTGAATTGCATCTGTATGAAAAAAAATTCTTTTTTCACTACATAATTTAGCTATTTCACCAATTGGTTGAACTGTACCAACTTCATTGTTGGCAAACATAATGCTTACAAGACATGTGTTTTTAGTGATTGATTTTTTAATATCTTCAGGATTTATCAAACCATCACGACTAACAGGAAGATATGTAACATCAAACCCTTCTTTTTCAAGTTTTTTGCATGGTTCAAGTACAGCATCATGTTCAATTGAAGAAGTAATGATGTGTTTACCTTTGTTAGTGTGAGTTATTCCAAAAAGAGCTATGTTATTAGATTCGGTTCCGCCAGATGTAAATAGAATTTCTTCTGGGTTAGCAGATATCAAATTAGCAATTTGTTTTCTTGCCTTTTGAATAGCTCTGGATGCCATTCGTCCGGAATGATGAATTGATGATGGATTACCGTATTGTTCTTTTAAGAATGGAATCATTTCTTGAAAAACTTCGTTGTGGATTACCGTAGAAGCTGCATTATCCAGATAAATCAATCAGTTATCACATTAATTTTCCCTGGTCGGTATCCTTCTGGATCTAAAACAACTTTTTTGAAACCTATTTGCTGTAATTTAATGATAATTTCATTGAATATTTTTTCATCTGAAATTAGATGAAGATCATTTGGATTAACTTCAATTTTTGCAATTCCATTTAAATCTCTGACTCGAACATGTTGGATCCCAACAATTTTTTTTATTACTGATTCACCAACTTCAATTCGAACCAATCTTTCAGCGGTAATTCTTTGACCCCATGGAATTCTTGAGGCTAAACATGAATTTGAAGGTCTATCATATACTGACAAACCTACTCTTTTCGCCTCGTTTCTTACATCAGCTTTTTTAAATTTGGTCTCAACAAGCGGACTTAGAATTCCATTTTTGATTAAAGCGTTAATTCCCGGTCTGTAATCATTAAGGTCATCTAGATTAGTTCCATCAACAATTGTTTTTATTGAATTTTCATTAGCAAATTCTATTAGATAGTTTGCCAATTCATTTCGACAATGGAAACATCGTTGTTTGTCATTTCGTACAAAATTTTCCTTTGATAATTCATCATAAGTAATTATCATATGTCGAATACCAATTTCAGAACTAATTCGTTTAGCTGAATCTAATTCTTCTTTAGAAAGAGTTTTGTAATCAGCCGTAATAGCAACAGCTGATTTTTTTAATTCTTGAAAAGCTGCAAATGCCACTAGTGCACTATCAACTCCTCCTGAAAGAGCAACTAAAACAGGTCCTCGATTTTTGAACCAGTTTCTTAATAAATTTAATTGTGTCATTTTAGTTCAAGTTTTTCCTTGACAGCTATTCTAATTAATTCCTCGGCTTTTTTGAAGGGTTGGTTAATTGAATCTGCAATTAGTTTAATATCGTCTGATTCAACTTTGAAGCTTTTTACAGTATTTTTTTCTCGTGTTATTTTACATCGCACATTATAATTTTTCTCGTTTAATTGTATTGGTATTGAAACTATTGTTCTAGGGACCACAAATCGTTCTGATGATCGAATTCTAACTCCTAATGTTCCAGTTTCAGATACTAACAAGTTCAATATTGAATTCAGCGAAACAGAATCACATATTACAGTAATAATATTGGTGGGCCTTCCCTTTTTTGTAATTGCTGGTGTTATTGTTACATCTTTTGCTCCTTGCTCCATAATTTTTTCAATCATAATTCCCAAGACTTCTCCTGAAACATCGTCAACATTAGTTTCTAAAATCTGAACAGAGTCTTGATCAAAATTATTTGTTCTTTCACCTTGCACTAGTTTCAATACATTAGAAAAACCATCAAAGTTTTTCTTTCCTGCTCCATATCCAATTGATGTGACCTTCATTTTAGGATAAAAATCTGAACAAGTTTGTGTTAGATTTACAAGTAAAGTAGCTCCAGTTGGGGTAGTTAATTCATCCTTTACCTGCCCTCCGGAAATTGTTATTCCTGAATTTCGAAAAATTTCAAGAATTGCACTAGCAGGATTTGATGTAGTACCATGAGAAAAAGTCAAGGTTCCCCCACCTACTGCTACAGGAGTCGTGATTATTTCATTGTTAAAAATTTTTAGATCATCTAAAGCTATAGCAGTTCCTACTATGTCTACTACAGTATCAAAACTTGATGCTTCATGAAAATGAATTGAGGAAAGTGTCGCTCCATGAATTTTAGATTCTGCATTAATTAATGACTTTATGCTTGAAATAGAAAATTTTTTTGCTGCATTTGAAAATCCTAACTCCTCAGAAGATTTTTCAATACATTGTTGAATTTCTATTCCTTTTCTATTACGAGTTTCTTCTTTGAAATCAAGAATTAATTCCGTTGCTTCAATTCCAAGTTTATGTACTTTTCCAAAATCAATAGTATTAATGGTTGAACCAGGAAGATTTTTTTCTGCAATCTTAATGCCTTCAATTATTTTTGATTTGTTAGCTCCTAGATTTACTAATGCAGATAACATCATATCTCCAGAAATTCCAGAAATTTGAGGATCAATTACTAACACCATAAAATGTAACCAATTAAAATGCATATAAATTCTGTCCAATCATTTTTTGAAAAATTCACTAGATTTATTTATTGAATATTAAAACCGCCCAACATGATTACAATTATTGGTTCTAGTAAAGTAGGAGGAGCTGCAGCACTATTTACTGCATTAAAAAAACTCGATGAACAGATTCTCTTACTTGATGTTGTAAAAGGTTTACCACAAGGAGAAGCAATGGATTTGAATCACGCACTTTCTGAACAAGGCGTAGATGTGGAAATCATCGGTTCAAATGATTATTCAGATATGAAAGATTCTAAAATTGTTGTAATAGTTGCAGGGTCTGGACGAAAACCAGGTATGACAAGAATGGATCTTTTGAAAATTAATGCAGGAGTTGTTAAAGATGTTGTTGAAAATATAAAAAAATATTCTAATGATGCAATACTAGTTCCAGTTACTAATCCTTTAGATCCTATGGCACATATTGCATATAAGACATCTGGGTTTGAAAGAAATAGAATTCTTGGAATGGGAAACATGTTAGATCTTTCTAGGTTTTCGCAATTTATCCACGAAGCTACAGGTCAATCTCGTGAGTCAATACGAGCCCTTGTAATAGGTGAACATGGAGAAAATATGCTTCCATTAATTAGATTTTCTTCAGTTTCTGGAATTCCTCTTACTTCTCTTCTTGCCAAAGATAAACTTGAAGAATTGGAAAAAAATACTCGTCAAGTTGCTGCAAAAGTAATTGAACTAAAGGGAGCCACTATTCATGCTCCTGGTAATGCAATATCCTCAATTATTGAATCGATTGTAAGAGATAAGAAAAGGGTTATGCCTGTATCAACTCCTTTGAATGGAGAATACGGTTATTCTGATGTTACCGTTGGTGTTCCTGCTGTAATTGGAAAAAATGGAGTTGAAAAAATAATAGAACTAGAACTTAATGATGAAGAAAAAGATTGGTTCAGGAAATCTGTTGACAGTGTTAAAAATGCTATCTCAAGTGTATCTATCTGATTAGATTTTTATCCAAATCTTCTACATAATGATTATTGCAAATTGAAGAGATTTTAGAATCATTGAAATCAGGAAAAATGTCAGTATCAAAAGCTCAAAAATTACTTTCCTTATATTCTATAGAAAAAATAGAAAACTTTGCAAAGATTGACATTGGAAGAAAATTCAGGAGTGGGATACCTGAAGTAATATTTGCAGAAAATAAAAAATTAGAAGAAATAAAAAAAATTATTCCTAAAGTTTTGAAAAAAACTGATTCCTTATTAATCTCGAGAATCAATGAAAAAGACTACAAAAAATTGCTTGATTTTACTAACAAAAATAAATTCAAGTCAAAAACTGGAAAGAATTCTTCCTCTATTCTCCTTTACAAAAAACAGTTAAAAAATACTGGAGGAAAAGTAGGTATCGTTACAGCTGGCACATCTGATATTGGTGTAGCAGAAGAAGCACGACTTATGTGTGAAGCGATGAATTGTAAATGCATTTGTAGTTACGATGTAGGCGTAGCTGGCATGCATAGAATATTTCCATTTCTAAAGGAACTCCAAAAAAACGAAGTGGACTCTATAATAGTTGTTGCTGGAATGGAAGGGGCTTTGGCTACTCTTGTTTCATCATTAGTAGACATTCCTGTGATTGGTGTTCCAACTTCTGTTGGATATGGATATGGAGAAAAAGGAATTGCTGCTTTAGCTTCAATGTTACAGAGCTGTTCTCTTGGAATGTCAGTTGTTAACATAGATAATGGAATAGGAGCTGGAGCCATGGCTTCCAATATTGCAAATAGAGTAAATAGAAAAAAAGCTAAATGGTAACAATTCCAATATTAACTAATTCAGTACCAATTCCAAATCCAATTAATGCAATACCTGTTCCTAAACCTGCCATTTCTATTCCTCCTTTGATAATACTTGTTTGAGCCATTTTTGATTTCACAGCTCCTACAATAAATGAAGTTGAAAGACTAATTCCAATTGCAATGAATAATGGAACATAACCTTCAGCAAAGAAAAAGGGAATAATGGGTAAAATTCCACCAACAAGAAACGAACCAAACATTCGTAATGCACTTTTTAGTGGGTGGCCTACAATCTCAAGATTTAGATTTAATTCTTCATTAAGCATTGTATCAAGCCATACTTTTTTGTCAGAAGTTATTTTGTTTACAATCATTTCAAGATCTTTTCCCGAAAATCCTTTTGCTTTGTAAATGTCTTCGATTTCTTGTCTTTCATCTTCTGGTTTATTTTCAATTTCCCAAATTTCTCTATCAATTTCTGATTTTAACAACTCACGATGTGATTTTACTGCAAGATAGTTTTGAACAGCCATTGCTTTTGCACCAGTAAACATTGCAACTAATGCAGCAAGGATAATAATATTAGAAGATGCATCTGCACCTCCAACACCGGCCGCAATGCCTAATGATGTGTTTACTCCATCACCAAAGCCAAAAACAAAATCTCTTATCGAACTTGATTCTTTAAGATGAGGTTCAATATGCCTAGGTTCAGAAATTTCCTTCATGACGATTAATTTCTTTTTTTGTACATGGAAGATAAATGATGAAAGTCAAAAGTATCTTCGTAAATGATATATATCATCCTGGAAGAATGGGGAGCATTGGCTGGCAAGCGGATAGTTCTAACTGCAGATCGTAGTTTAATGACCAATTATAGAGGAAATTTTCTTTATGGATTCATAGCTTGTGGACCTTATGAAGTACTTCCTGAATGGGTTTTTGACAAAGTTTTTTGCCCTCCAGTAGAAACTGACCCAATAACTGGAGAAGCTAAAGTAGCCCAAGTTGGGCTTAGACGTGTAGAAAGTGCATTATTACAAGGTTACAAAAAAGATGAGGTTTTTGTTGCAAATCCAGATTATCTTGAAAAATCAATCGGTGCAGACACCAAAGTTGTTGGAATTAATGTGATGGATCCTCTTGGAATGGCTCCAGTCACTACAACAATGTCACCAGAAAAGCTATCATACGTTGCAATGAAATTCAAAAGAATGTGTGCAAAAATAATTCAGTTAAAGAAAAAATATGACTTTAATGTTGTCGTTGGAGGTAATGGAGCATGGGAGCTTGCCAAAACGGATAGAATGAAAATTCACGGTATAGATACCGTTGTTGTTGGTGAAGCAGATGAATTAGCTTTGGATTTATTTAATGATCTTGAAAAAGGTGATGCACCAGAAATGATGCATTGTTTTGTAAAAAACATACAAAACATTCCCATTATTGAAGGCCCTACAGTCAATTCTTTAATCGAAGCAATGAGAGGATGTGGAAGAGGTTGCGATTTTTGTGATGTTAATAAAAGATCTAAAAAGGATCTACCTCTTGAAAGACTTCAACACGAAGCAAAAATTAATCTAAATTACGGTTTTGATTCTATTTGGCTACATTCTGATGAAATGTTATTGTACGGCTGTGATAATAGGGATTTCCAACCAAATAGAGATGCCATCCTAGATTTATGGAAAGGACTAAAATCACTTGGTGCAAATTTCATTGGTACTACGCACATGACTTTCTCAGCTATTTGTGCAGATCCACAGTTACTACATGATATGTCTGAGATCAATGAAATGCAAGAAAAAGGTAGATGGTTATCTACAAATCTTGGAATTGAAACCGTTGCACCAAGTATGGTAAAAAAACATCTAGGTGTAAAAACTAAACCATTTTCAACTGACGAATGGGGATGGGTAGTAAGAGAAGGAGCAAAAATTATGAACAAAAATCATTGGTTCCCAGCTGCTACTTTAATCATTGGGTGGCCCGATGAAACTCCTGATGAAACACAATATACAATTGATTTACTAAGTGATTTCAGAAAAATGGAATTTAAAGGTCTTGTTGCACCCTTACTTTACCAAGATTTTGGTGAAAAAAATTCTATGCATTTTGGAAATCTAAATGAAGCACAATTCACTCTTTTTTGGAAGTGTTGGGAAAATAATTTGCGAGTGATAAATGATATCATCCCAATAATTCTAAGAAACAAAACTTATGGTCCATTGATGAAAGTGTTCATGTATGGCCTTATCAAGGCTGGTACATGGGCAATAATGCGATATTTACGTGGTTTATGCAAAGATCTTTTCAACGGTACATTACCAGAAGAGATTGTAGAAAAATATGCAAGAAGTAGATCTGTTAGCGCACCTGCATACACTACATAATCAAAGTTTTTCTAAAGCTACATCTGCAATTGTGTTGCGTTTAGGTGTCAACACAATAAAATATATTTTATCTGCTCGTTCAATAGTTTCAACTTTTTTGTAGGAATTTGTATTGATGTCATATTCCAAAATTTTTCCATCTAACTTTCCTTTTGTGTATATCATAAGGTAGACATCACCAGTGGAAGGACTGAGTGGAATAAAAGAAAAAACAAAACCCTTGTAAGAATTAATTGGCATTGTATTTTTCATAGGTGGTGCGACAGAAGACATGTACATGAAAAT
>JAZGIF010000038.1:0-3236 GCA_036481835.1 Nitrosopumilaceae archaeon | reverse complement strand
GTACAATTTATCAAATTTCCACCACATGCTCTACACGATTCATCAGGCATTTTCTATTCTAAATAGCCTTTGGAAATTTGGATTTAAGGCTTAAGTAGAAATCGTTCATCCAAATGATCAGTAAACTTTGGACCAACATTGAAATTGAAAAAAACTCTCAAAAGACAAATGGACAAAGTAAGAGTAACTTTTGACAATTGGGCCGTAAGTGGTCGCTCTGAATTAATGGAAAAGGAGCATACTAAAACTGTTCTAAAATTTCTTAACTCAGTTAAATTTGAAAAACCATTTTCATTTCTTGATGTTGGTTGTGGAAATGGTTGGGTTGTTAGAAAAATGGCTAGCATGAAAAATTGTAAAAGAGCGGTAGGAATTGATAAGAGCAAAAATATGATAACTAAAGCAAAATCTTACAAAAAATCTGCCAAAGAACATTATATTCATACCGAAATTCAAAAATGGAAATATTCAAAAAAATTTGACTGTATTTTTTCAATGGAGTCATTATATTATTCACTTCCAATGGAATCCTCTCTGCAAAAAATTTACAAACTGTTAAAAAAAAATGGTCAATTTTTTTGTGGAACCGATTTTTACAAAGATAACAAAGCTACAACTCGTTGGACAAAACAAATGAAGATTCCTTTAGATCTAAGATCAAAGGCAGAGTGGAAAAAAATGTTTGAAAAAATAGGATTTAAAACAAAAACAAAACAGGTAAAGGATCCTACAAATCGTAAAAAATGGAAAAGAGCTTTTGGAACACTTTTTGTTATTGGAACTAAAATTTCTTAGTGGCGTAAATTTTGTGTACTTTTTCGTTTTCGTCTAAAGTAAACTATAGTTCCTACAATTATAGCCCCAATAATTATAGCAAAAATGCCAACATAGTCATTTTTTGAATCTTGTATGTCAAATCCAACAGTTGTAGTTTCAGGCAATGCTGTAGAATCGGTTACTGCAAGAAAACTTGTGGTGTATATATCAGGTCTTAAAACATTGTCTGAAATTACAAAAATTTTCAAATCGTTTGCCCCATTTCCAAGCTGAGAGGTTTGGGCCTCAGAAATTATTATGTCTGCATTTTTGCCATCAAGTTCTTTTATTCCAGTAGCAACAGTAACCCCCTCTGAATTAGTTAGAAAATAATGGATTTTTGAAGCATCTTCAGCTGTTACAGGTATTGAAAGCACACTGCCTTTCTTGATAACTGTAGGCATGTCAATTTGAAGAATTTTTGGAAACTTTACATTCTCAAAATCTTTCCAATGCCCAGCTTGAAATGGATATGTATTATCTTTGAATGCTTTAATTACAATCATCCTAGCTTCTGGCGAATATCTATCTAGGAAAAATGGTCCATTGCTTATTATCGCATGATCATTTTCATTAATCCATTTTATCGATGAATCGTATCGAGAGTTTACATATTGAGTATTAGATACAAAATTTTGTAGTGCTGGAGGAATGAAATTTGATGTCTTAAATTCCTCAAGATGTTCTCTGATTATTGCAGCATCGTTTGGAACGATTAATGAAAGCCAGTTTACACCTTTGCTTACAGAACCGGATCTTGAAAATGAAACTTTTCCATCAACTACTGCTTGTTCCATGGCTGCCATTATTTCCCATGGAGTGGAACTCCAAAGACTTGCCCAGTCTGCAATTTCTGCTTCATCAAAATGCCAATAATCAACATAAACTTCAATTGTGTCATTATCAATTGGTTTTACGCCAATCAATGTTTGAACAGTTTGAGCTGCGCGTGGCGTATATTCAGTATCAAATGTTTTGTCATCCTCTAATGGTTCAGAACCCCATTCGAAAGTAAAGTAAAGAGAATACAAAATGTCGTTAATGTCCATCAACTGACCGTTATGCCAATTACTAAGATTCAAGTCAAAAGTTACTTTACTAGTTGATTTGGTTCCAGGTCCAACCTTTTGCCATGTTTGAGATAGTGGATCCCAAGTTATAACGTCTTCAGGCACAGTCAAGTTACCATTAGGACCTGCTGTTTCTACCATCCAAGATGATCTAATTGGAAAAGTGTCTCCAGTATACGGATGTTTGAAGACGCCAGGATCATACAGTGTATCGTAAATCTGTCTACTGTAGGTATCGCTTATTCCCATTATTGGATTCCAAGATCCTTGATAGATTTGTTTCACACCGATTGTTAGAGAATTTGTTTCAGTTCTAGCATTAATTGGAGTAAACCTGCTTGGAACTCCTGCCCCAAAATCATTGATTACACCTTGGGTTTTTTCATTGACTACGTATTGATCTATTTTACTGGCAAGGAAAATTCTAACAGATTCATTAACACCTTCATTGGTTGCTTTGCGAAATAGGTCAATTCTTTCCTCGGCGGAACTAAAATTTCCTATATAGATTCTCTGAGTTATTGAATCAAGATAGTCATTTTGGTAATTCCAATATGAAGGGTCATTAAAACCTGGCATGTTGGAAAACCAAGGGGAATACATTTGTCCAAGCCCTACTGGGTCATATTTTACAAAAGCAGACCTGCCTCCCCAGCCCTCAGTGTAAAAATTCCACTTTAAATCAGAAGGGTCTGAACCATACACTACAACAAAGGCTTTGTTTAAATCACCATAGTCTTTCTTAACTTTGAATCCCAGTCGTTCCAGTTCTGAAGAAAGAATTGCTCCAATTGATTTTCTTACAGGATCATCGCTTCTAATGAATCCTATTAATTCGATTTCTTCTCCTTGAAAAGTCCAAGTATTATCAATTTTTTTGGCGCCTGCAGATTCTAATGCATTAGTGATCATTTCTTCTGCCAATGTTGGGTTGTAACGAAAATGAAACGATTCTATTTCATCAAGGATGAATAAATAATCAGGATCGTATGGCCCATAGTTTGAAATCATTGGAACGCCAAATCCTCCCATTAGCTCATTAACAATGAGTTTTCTATCTACTAGATAGTTGACTGCATATCTTACTTCAGAAATTGAAAAAGGATTGAATTTTTCTGATTCTGCAGGATTGATAAGAATACTATATGAACCGCCTGTTGACTCGTATACTTGCAGACCTTCTCGTGCCTCGAAAGTATCAATTCGATCTGAAGGGATCCTGAAATAGTAAATATCTAAATTTCCATTCTTTACTTCTTCTAGAGCAGTATTTTCATCTAGGTACTGGATAAAACTCACTTCATCAACAAAGCTTCCTTGATAAGCAAATGCAGTTTCTGTACCTAGTAC
>JAZGIF010000037.1:0-2915 GCA_036481835.1 Nitrosopumilaceae archaeon | reverse complement strand
CAAAAAGGAATTTTATTCAAAGAAAAGGATCTGTACTCAATACATTATAGACTCATCGCATACATGAGATTAAAAGCAGATTGTGATTATGCAACTGCAATTCGTGAGGGTAGAATGAGCAAATAGTTTTCGATAATCTAAATTCTAAATTTCAGCAAATAATTATATTCTAACAGTTGCCAGTTTTTCTGGTAGCCCGATAGTCTAGCGGCCAAATAATTTTAGGTTAAGGATTCCGCGCTCTGGATCTTATGAGAGGATACGCGGGGACGGCAGTTCGAATCTGCCTCGGGCTACTTGATTTAAAAATTACCTAGAAGCTTGTGCTATTCGTTCTAGTTCATGCTTTTTCTTAATAGAAGGAGCGTTTGGATCATTCTCTGCAGCAGCTATTAGTTGCTCAGATAAATGCTCCTCGATTGGTTTTGGATTAGAAAAAGTAGATTCTTTTACACAATCTGCAATGAATCGTAATGCAAGGTCAACACGTCTAATTGGTGCAACATCTACTGATACATGATAAACTGTTCCCCCGTACACAATTCTTGTTGTATCTTCATTAGGTGCTGAATTTTCAACTGCTCTAACTAAAACCTCTACAGGATTCTTACCAGTTTTTAGATGAATTATTTCAAAAGCAGTTTTTACTGTGTTAATACTTTGAACCTTTTTTCCTCCCATTCTTCCGGTATTTTTTGCATATTTTTTTCCAAAATGCATTAGCTTGTTTACCAGTCGTTCGACAATGTTTACTTCGGCCTTGTTGAATCGTTTAAGAGCTGAACGCCCAAAATCTAATGGCATTATAATTTTTTTTAGTGAGATTGCGTGGGTTAGGCCTCTATCTTTTATTTCAATGTCTGATAAATCCCATTTTCTAAATAATAACAAGTTAGGTGTTTCGCCCATCAAATATCATCTCCTTGGTTTTTCTTTCTTACCTAAAACTAGTTCACGCAATGAAGTGTCATTTACTTTGAATACCTTAAATCGAACACCAGGAATATCGCCCATCGCACCACCTTGTGTTGCACCCATTCCTTCAAGATGCACCTCATCGTGTTCGTCAATGAAATTCATTGCTCCGTCTCTTGGTAAGAACGCAGTGACAGATTTACCATTTTTAATTAATTGAACTCTCACACATTTACGAACTGCAGAGTTTGGCTGCTTTGCCTCTATACCTACTTTTTCTAAAACAATTCCTCGAGCCTGAGGAGATCCCCCAAAAGGATTTGATTTTTTATCTAAACCTAGTCTTCTTCTCTTGTAAGTTGCAATAGACCAACGTTGTCTTTTCTTTTTTGCTTTAAGAACTCTTCCTGCAAACAGACCAAGGGGGGATTTTGCCATAATCTAAAGCTCCATTTTTTGTTCTGGACTGTTAATCAGTACACTGGTAATTTCAAAATATCGTTTTGCAAGTAGTCTTGCTTTTTCTGCATTACGCCCTTCTCTTCCAACTACAATTCCTTTCTTTTTAGGATCAACAATAACTATAGCTTGCATCGTACCATCTGCTCTTTTATTCATTTTAACTTCAGAAACTAATTTTGCATTTAACATATTTTTCAAAAAAACAGTTGGATCCTCTGAATATTCAACCAGTTCAATATTTCGTTTTATAATATTCTGTAGGTTTTTGATATGTGAGCCACCCTTCCCAATTGCAAGGCCCATCTTTCCTGCATTAACAACAAAAATGACTCTATCTTGTTTTTCATCTTCAACACAATCCCTTGCAGTTGCACCAGTTACGTTTTGGAACAATGACATTAAACGCATCTGATCAGTTGTTAGTTTGATTGATTGTGTCATGAAGATTCCTATTTAACACGAAACCCTACGAGTCTCATTTAAACTTACATAGAAATTAGTTGTTGGTAAAGTTTTTGTTGCTCTCATTTAGTTTCAGATTCTTTGAGAATTGATTTGATGTTTGCGTCACTTACTGAGGTAAGTGAAATGGTAGATACTCGAAATTGTAATCCACATAATCTACCCAAGGCAACTGAAGTACCTTCAAATTGTACTGTAGAAACCTTTTGTTTTTTTGCCTCTTCTTGAAGGGTTTTAGCAGTATTTTTTGGAACAGACTGAGACATAACAATCAATTTGGAACTTTTAATAGAGTTTAACACTTGTTTTGTTCCTAGCGAGCGTTTTTTTTCTTTCATCGCATCTTTTAGAGCTTTTTCTAACAACTTCATTTTACCACTTTTTGAATATGAATTCTTTTTGAGGGCTTTATAGGTTTATTTAAGCTCTAAACTGCGAGCTAAGCATTAATTCAACATGGAATCGATTTTTTTCAAAAAATAATGTCAAGATAAAAATCCAAAAAATGATGACAAAGCATTACTAATTTGATCAAAGAGATTTAGTTCGGGTTTATTGGTATCAAGAACTACTGATTTTTTCTCAGTTTTTTCTACAATGGAAGAGGGTTTTTGAATTTCCTCTGGTGGTGGAGGTAGAGAAGAAAGTTTTTCAATTGTTAATTTAAGATTTTTTTGGATTATAGGATTGTTAGGATCTAAAAGTAAAGCCTTTTCATATAGGGTAATAGATGTTCCATAATTTTCTAAATTTGTCAAGGCATTTGCTTTATTGTTTAACGCTTGAAAGTTTTTAGAATCAATATCAATTACCATGTCATAGAAATTAATAGCTTCTTCATAATGTCCCATCTTAGTTAGAGCTGAGCCTTTGTTGTTTAGTGCTTCAATATTTTTTGGAGTTTCATTCAGAGTTTCGTCATAATAAGAAATTGCTTGTTCATATTTACAAAGGCGGAGTAGTGCTGGACCCATACTATCATAATATGAAACAATGTCCGAATATTCACTTTTATCACATCCCAAGTTAATTTGATTTAGAATTTTTCCAAGTTCAACGTCTTCAACTGAAAGATT
>JAZGIF010000036.1:0-2658 GCA_036481835.1 Nitrosopumilaceae archaeon | reverse complement strand
TTAAATTATCCGAATAAAGCCAATGCAATTTCTGATGTTTCTCCTCTTGAATTTCTCAAAGTTGACAAATTAGAAAGATCGGATATTTTTTCTAAAAACTTCTATCCATTAAATTCACTTCTTAAGGTAGTGATTTTATCTGAAGAACTAATTGGAGTAAGTAAGGTAAACACAAACCTTGTTCCTATTGTGATAATGGATGAAGAAAGGTTACCGCAGTTTGAAAATGACGGCTGGTTTTTTGAACAGGAATTAGGAAACAAAATAGATGGGACTTACTTGTTTGGAAAAAAGTCTTCTGTTAACAAAAATGAACTTATTTTCACGGTAGCTCCATCAGAGGGCTTGGAACCAATTGAGAATCGAACAATTTCTACCCCAGCAGATTTTGATTCATTCCAGATTGTGATTTTAGTAGGAATAGTCATGGCTGCAATCGGAGCAGTAGTTTTTTATTTAAAAGGATTTAAAGCAAAATCCTAAACTAGTAAAACTGCTGCGGCAAAAACAGTTGTCCATCTTTCTTGTTTGTCACCGATTGCTGTTTGAGTAATGTTTGCTGTTTTGTAAATCTCACCAGATATTGTCCATTGTTGTCTTTTTTCGTCCCAACTTTTGTCGATATCAAACGGAATTCCTAGCGAGGATGCCAGCATTGGTGCTGCAATGTCTTCTGCATATTCACCTGCTTCTTTTTCTGTTTGGCCAAATGATACGTACTCTGAAAGATAACCATAATGATTTGGATCTTTTGGTTGTGCGACTCCAACTGAAGCTGCACTCAATCTATGCGGTTCTTTTGTTTGGTTTTTAGAATAAATCGTAAAAAGTATCTGCCCAGGATTGATTAACTTTAATCCTTCATTTCTTGAAATAAGTTTAGCTTCAGGTGGAAAAATACTCGAAATTAATACCAAGTTAGTTCCGGCGATTCCAGCATCCCTAAGAGCATATTCAAAACTTGTCAGTCTGTCCTCGTGTACACCTTTTCCTCTTGTTAAAAATAATTTTTTTGGAACTAGATCTAACAATCCTCAATTGTTCAAAGTTTTTTATTATTTATAGTTTGATTAAAATTCAAAATATCTATAATTCTTTGAGAAAATTTGCAATTTCTTTCCCATGGTTATCAACATCTATATTTCTAAAAATTTTTTTGATAACTCCTTGTCTATCTATGATGAAGGTTGACCTTTTTGCTAGTCCAGCAATGTTTAGTCCTGCATATTTTTTACAAGTCTCCTTCTTTGGGTCACTGAGATGTATATATGGAATTCCATATTCAGTAACAAACTTTCTTTGATCCTCAACAGTATCAATTGAAATTGCAAATAACTCAGATTCTGTAGATACTATTTCAGGATAGGCAGCAATTACACTTTTTGCCATCTTGAAAATCTTCTTTGATGGACATGCAAATAGGTGATTTTTAGGATAAAAACATAAAACAACATTTTTTTTATTTTTATACGAATCTAGGCTGATAGTGTTCCCATCATTTGATTCCAGTTGAAAATTTAGGGCCAAATCTCCTTCTTGCATAGAATTCTTTTGATGAACTGACATATGATTATTTACAAAAATTATTCTAATGCGTTCAGAAATAACTAGTGTATTTATACAATAAATTAGATTAAATTTTGATTTGGATTTTTCAATATTCCAGTCAGATGGGTTTTTGATTGGGTACTATGTCCTAACGGTGTCTGCTTCTCTTCTTTTGATAAAAGACACAAAAAAACGGTTTTTAGATTTAAAAAAAGGCATATCTTCTATTAAATTTGCACCAATATCATTTGGGATATTAGCTATCTATGTGGTTTTTGGTTTTCAGTATGCAGAAACCATTCCAATTCTTAATTGGAGTTGGTTAGGTTACAACATTGCGATAGGACCATTTGCTGAACAAGGAATGTGGGGAATTTTACCATTTATTCCACTTCTTTTGTACATGTTTGTTCACATCAACTATGTTGAAGAACTCTACTTTAGAAAAACCAAAAAAATGGTTGTTGTATGGGCTCTAATGCATATTCTTATGGGAGTCAAGGTGCACATGGCATTAGTATTATTGCCAATAGGATTTTTGTTCAAGTACATTTATGACAAAAAAGGATTAAACCACTCTTACGCAATGCATTTTGCAACAAACATACTAGTTGTAATTGCTCTATTTCTTTCGTTTATCCTTTAATCTTGGTTCTTGAGTAAAAAAGAGCCAACCGACAAATCCTCCAAGACACAAGTTGATTACGCCAAGAAATGTAATAAAAAATGACATTTGTGACGGTATAGATAACCCAATTACAATTCCCATAATTCCTGTTCCTAAAAACATAATCATTATTACTTTTAGTTTTTGTGGCTTGATGTACTTCATCTAGGTTGCTCAATGATGGATGCTATTAAAGATTAATAATTTTTCATCAAGAAAAAAGCTAAATTAGAGAACATTTTAAACCGTCAAAACTTCTTTTTTTCTTGTGCCAATGTAGCTCAGCCTGGCTAGAGCATTCGCCTTGTAAGCGAAAGGTCGAGGGTTCAAATTCCTCCATTGGCTTTACTATCTTTTATGAAACTGCCAAGCTCGTCAATTTTTAACAAGGGTTTATTAGACCTAAAAAATTCAAGCAAAATATAGGAATAATGACGGACAGG
>JAZGIF010000035.1:0-5834 GCA_036481835.1 Nitrosopumilaceae archaeon | reverse complement strand
ATTAGATCAAAAATTGATAATGCTGGTGCAAGATTAAATCAATAAAATTTTAATTAATTTATGAAAAGTATGACGCTAATTCCCCAAAGTCATCCACGTGCAAAATCATTACAAATACGTGAAATGTTAGTAAATGGATTCGATCAAGGTCTTGTAGCTAAGGAAGGTCTGATGGCACATGGTAGAGGAGAAACTTTTGATTATCTTCTTGGAGAAAGAACTTCATTCTCTGCTAAAAAAGCTATCAAAGCAGCTGCAGTAACACTTCTTTCTGCAAGCTACCCAGTTATTTCAGTAAATGGAAACATTGCAGCTTTATGTCCAAAAGAAATTGTTCATCTTTCTAGAGTAATTCACGCAAAAATCGAGGTTAATCTCTTCTATGCAAATGATAAACGAAAGAAAAACATCGTAAAAATTCTAAAAAAACATGGTGCAAAGGAGATATTAGGTATAAACCGTAAATCCTCTAGAAGTATTTCTACTCTAGATAGTGCTAGACGATTCATAGATAAAGATGGAATTTATCTAGCAGACGTAGTTTTAGTCCCACTTGAAGATGGTGATAGGACACAAGCATTAAGAAAAATTAAGAAAATCGTAATTACATTTGATCTTAATCCCTTGTCAAGGACTTCACAAACAGCTAACATTACAATTGTTGATAATGTTATTCGTGGAATGAAGGAGCTCATCAACTTAACAAAAACTCTTTCAAAGAAAAAAAATATTCAAATGAATAAGTTTGATAACAAAAAAAATCTATCACAATCAGTAATTGAAATAAAAAAACATCTTACAAGGAGATTACATAATGCATAAATCTGTTAAAGACATTATTACTAAGAAAACTGCCGGAGAAAAAATTTCTGTTGTTACATCTTATGACTATACTATAGCATCACTTTGTGATAAGGCTGGTGTTGACATTCTCTTGGTAGGTGATAGTGGCGGTATGGTAATGCTCGGTTATGAAAATACAATTCCAGTTACCATGGAACAAATGGAAATGTTTACTCAGGCAGTTAGTAGAGCACGACAAAATGCATTAGTAGTTGGTGATCTTCCTTTCATGTCATATCAATCAAGCATATCAGATGCAATTGCAAATTCTGGTCGTTTGATAAAAGCAGGAGCTGACACTGTAAAACTTGAAGGAGGAAGAGAAATGACTGACACAATAAAAGCAATTGTTGAAATGGGAATACCTGTGATGGGGCACATTGGATTGCAACCTCAAACTACAATATTATCTCAAGGATACAGAGTTCAAGGTAAAACAGTAGAAACTGCAATGCGTTTAATTGAAGATGCAAAAGCACTTGAGGAGGCCGGGGTTTTCAGCATTGCCCTTGAAATGATTAGTCATGAGGTTGCAAAAATTATCTCTGAAAGCATTAGTATTCCTACAATTGGCATTGGTTCAGGTAAATACTGCGATGGTCAGGTTCTAGTAATTCATGATATTCTAGGAATGTATGATAAACTAAAGCCAAAATTCGTAAAACGCTATCTTTCCTTATCTAATGATATCACAAATGCAGTAAAATCCTATAGAAAAGATGTAGAATTAGGAAAGTTTCCAACTAAGGAAAATTGGTTTTCTATGGAAAAATCAGAATTAGAAAAATTACGAAAGGAAATTGACTAAAAAGAAATCAAAACGAAAACATCCATCTCTTGATATCGTAGAGTCTTACGGTACAGAATTATCTGGAAAAAAAATTGTTTTGTGTATTGCTGGAAGTGTTGCTGCATACAAATCAATTGAGCTTGCCAGACTTTTAATGAGACACGGTGCAGATGTTACATGTGTAGTAAGTGATGCTGCAACGAAATTGATTAAGCCAGATTATTTCAAATGGGCAACTGGAAATGAGGTAGTATCAAAACTTACTGGAAATCTAGAACATATTAGACTTGCAGATTACAAACAATCCGATCTTATCATTGTTTATCCAGCTACAGCTAATACACTTGGAAAATTAGCAAATGGTATTGATGACACACCTGTTTCAACAGTTCTTACCGTTGGTTTTGGTTCAAAGATTCCTATTCTAATGGCCTTAGCAATGCATCAATCAATGCATGAAAACGCTGCAGTATTAAGAAATATCAAATTTCTAAAACAAAAAATTGATTTTGTCTCACCCCTTATGATTGAAGGAAAAGCTAAAGCTGCAGAGCCTGAAGACATTTTAGAATATGTATTAAAAAAATTTGGAATTTCTCCTAAGTTACAAAACAAACGAATTCTAATGACTGCAGGTCCTACCATAGAATACATTGATCCAATTCGAATAATTACAAATCATAGTACTGGAAAAACAGGAGTTTTACTTGCTTCTGGTCTTATTTCAGGAGGAGCTAAGGTTACTCTAATTTATGGTCCTGGACAAGAAAAACCTCCAAAAGGAGCTAAAGTCATTCCTGTAAAGACAGTAATGGAGATGTTTACAGCTGTTAAAAAAGAAATGAAAAAGAAGTTTGACGTTGTAATTTTGGCTGCAGCTGCCTCTGATTATGTTCCAACTAAATCTAATAAATCAAAAATAAAAAGTACATCTAAGCAAATGATTTTAAAGTTACAAAGAGCACCAAAGATTATAGATCAAATTAAAAAAATCCAAAAAGATGTTTTTTTGGTAGGATTCAAAGCTGAAACAAACCTAACTAAAATAAACCTAATAAAAATAGCAAGAAAAAAACTGCAAGAAACAAAGGCAGATATGATAATTGCAAACGATGTTGGAACAAAATATCAAAAAAATCCTGAACACAACAATGTACAGATCGTGTTCAAAGACGGTAAAGTAATTAGTTCAGGTTGGAAGAAAAAAATTCAGATTTCAAAAATTATTAGAAAACAGATTGAGAATAGATTAGATAATAATTAGATCTTTTGAAAATTTATGTAACATCATTGGTTTTTCTTGCACAATAAGTGAATCTTCAATTCTTATGCCAAATTTTTTTGGTATGTATATGCCAGGTTCAATAGTAATTGCCATATTTTTTTTGAGTTTAGTATTGCTTTTTACTGAAATGTTAGGAAGCTCATGAACCTCAAGACCAATACCATGACCAGTAGAATGTATAAAGTATTTTCCATATTTTTTACTTTTGATGTATTTTCTGCATGCTTCATCGACTAATTTACATAAAGAGTTAGGTTTGACTGCCATAAGGCCTAATTTTTGGGAATGTTTTACTATTTCATACACAGTTTTTGCTTCTTCTGATACCTTTCCTAAACCAAATGTCCTTGTTGCGTCACTAACATATCCCTTGTAGCGCAGTGTTAGGTCAACTACTATCATATCACCATTTGAAAATTTTCTTTTTGTGACTTGAGCATGTGGCAATGCACCATTTGGGCCACTAGCTATTATCAATGGATTAAGAGTTGATTTGTAACCAGTATCAAACATTTCATTTTCTATAGCAAAAGACATCAAAATTGCTTGGAGCTCAGATTCTCTTTGTCCTTTTTTGATCTTGTTTGTACAGAGTTCAAACATTTCATCAATGGTTTTTGATGCTTTTTTTAAAATTGAAATTTCATTGGTATCTTTGACTATTCGTGCGTTGTAGAATGGCTCAGTTGATTGTTTAATTCCTTTAATTGATTTTTTTAATGAATTTACTATACTGTAATTTTGGGAGTCAGTACAAACCTTCTTTCCTTTAAGTTTTGGAATGAGTGATGAAATCAAACCTACTCCTCTTTCGGCTCCTACTATTTTGCAATCAATTGATTCGTCTTTTGCTCTATCTACCTCTAGTTCAGGTGAAACAATAGTTGTTTTTCCATTTTTTTCTAATATTCCAACTGCTTCACCCCAAAATCCAGTCATATAGAATAGATTTTCAGGCTCAAAAGCAACAATTGTATCACAACCAATTTTATTACAAAATTTTAGTAGATTTTTTCTTCGTTGTTGCAATGTGCAGGGTTTTACTTTTCTAAATTTATGTTTGCTGCAAAGTTTGTATAGTGGACTAAGTTTGTTTGATTATGACAGAAAAGAAAAAAGTTGTAGCCTTACTTTCTGGTGGACTAGATAGTCAGCTCGCTGTTAAAATGATGCAAAAACAAGGCTTTGAAGTTTCTGCTGTAGCAATAAAGACTCCGTTTTGTGATTTTGATTGTGGTAAAGGATGTGGATTTGAAATTAGAGAAAGAGCTGATACACTTGGTGTCAATCTAAAAACTGTTTACCTTGGTGACGAATACATTGAGATGTTAAAACATCCAAAACATGGTTTTGGTTCTGGAATGAATCCTTGTATTGATTGTAGAGCTATGATGTTTGATGCTGCAAAAAAGCATATGGAGGAAATTGGAGCAGAGTTTATCATCTCAGGTGAAGTTTTAGGGCAAAGGCCAATGAGTCAACATGGTCCCGCTTTGAAAACAATAGAAAAAGAATCTAATCTTGAGGGAAAAATTCTAAGACCGCTTTCAGGTGCACTGTTAGCAAAAACTGATCCAGAAAAAAATGGACTAATAAAAAGAGAAGAACTTGGGATGATAAGAGGTCGTTCAAGAAAAGATCAACTCAAGTTAGCAAAAGAATTTGGAATTGAGGATCCTCCAAATGCCGGAGGCGGCTGTCTTCTTACGGATCCAGCTTTTTCATTAAGAGCAAAAGATCTTTTCAAACATACAGAAACTCCAACAACAAATGATATTGATTTGTTAAAGATTGGGAGGCATTTTAGATTTAACCAAAAAATAAAGCTAGTAGTTGGTCGAAATCATAATGAGAATGAAATTATGAAATCACTTGCACTACCAAGTGATGTAATAATTGAAGCAAGGGATCATGTAGGACCTACTTCATTGTTAAGAGGAGAGGACTTGGAGGATCATTTAAAATTTGCATCAGAAATTACACTGCGTTATTCAGATGCTCCAAAGAATGAACCAGCTATCATAATTACTCAAAAAGATGACATAAAATCTGAATTATTTGTATCTCATGCAGATGAATCTTCTTACCTGAAATACAGAATTTAGGCATAATGACTTGTATGTGAAGGACCTTTGACATGCAAGACTTTTTGAAGGAGAAGATCGCATTTACAGCTAGATGCAAAAACAAGAAATCCCAACATATCTTAAGGCAATAACAATTCGGGACCCAAGTGATGTTCATTCAATCAAAGAAGACATCAAAAAGAATATGATACTAATTTTGAGAGTTACTCCTCTGGCTCAGAAAGATGTTGAACAGCTACGTAAAGTTGTAGAAGATCTTTACACAATTGCAAAAAATGCTGATGCAGACATTGCTCGTTTAGGCGAAGAAAGAATTATCGTAACTCCACCTGGGGTAAAAATTTGGAAACCAGAATACGATCTAAAATAATTTAATTGCTTCTTGAATTTGTGGATAATGTGTTGGAATTCTAAACATTCTTCTAATTGACATTGAAAGGTTTTCTGATTTTCTTCGTTCACCGTGGTTTACAAGAACTCGTCTAAGTTTTGGTCTAAGCCTGTGAACAAATGAAATTAATTGGTTGTAATCGCTATGTCCACTAAAACCATCTAGTCTTTCTATTCCACAATTAATGGTAACAACTTCAACTTTTCCATCTCTGCCTAACATCGAGACTTGTTTTGCTCCATCAAGAACTCTTCTTCCAAGAGTACCATTTACTTGATATGAAACAAAAAGTAACTTGTTCTTTTTATCAGGTACAATATTTTTAAAGTATTCAAGTACAGGTCCTCCTTCTAACATTCCTGAAGTTGCAATGATTATACAAGGTGATCCCTCTCGAAGTGGTTCTTCTCTTGCATCAGGATGTTCTACATTTGTGAA
>JAZGIF010000034.1:0-5327 GCA_036481835.1 Nitrosopumilaceae archaeon | reverse complement strand
TTTTGAAATGGTCTAGAAATTTAACCTAATTGGAAGAAAATTCTGATACCTGATGCCATAAACTAACGTGTGGACAGGTGCACATGTCAACTAAACTAGAAGGAATGCCAGAGAATCTAACTACTGCTGACAGATTCACAGGTAAGAAGGTTGTAGATAGAGAAGGAATCCAATATGGAAAGGTAAAGCACATCCACATTAATCCAGAAACAATGACTGTTGCTGGGGTAACAATCCATGAAGGTTTTCATAAAGACTATTACTTGTCTGACCAATACTTTGACAAATTTACTGACGAGACACTTTTGTTAAACATTCCACCAGTCAGGACTGATTCAGATGTAGTAGACATTGATGGACATAAACTAGGCAAAGTTAAAAAATTACATAGGCATCCAGATACCTACGTTCTTGAAACCATTGAAGTTTCAAATGGTTTTATGCATTCCAAGGTAGTCTCCAAAGCAGACATTTGGGGAGTTGGAGAAAAAATTATCCTTAAACTAACCAAGGATCAATTCAAAAATCTAGATTAAACTAAGTTTGTGAATCCTCTCACAGTTTTTTTCTTTTTACAAGTACCAAATAGCAGCTAATTTACAAATTCAATGGTATTGAAAGTGTTAGCAATTTATAATTGCAAAAATGTTTCCAGTTATTGTCATCAATTGAGATTGATTCATTATCAAAAAAATATGGAAAAATAAAAGCAGTAGATAATATCTCGCTTAAAGTCCAGGACGGGGAAATCTTTGGATTTCTTGGTCCAAATGGGGCAGGCAAAAGTACCACCATGATGATTCTTACCACTCTCTTAAAACCATCTTCTGGAAAAGCCTTTGTTGCTGGATTTGACGTTGTTTCCCAAGCTAAAAACGTAAGAAAAAACATTGGTTATGTTCAACAAGAGATTTCTGTTGATGAATATCTGACAGGTAGAGAAAATCTGCTATTGCAAGCTAGACTAAATCACATCCCAAAAAATCTAAGAGATAAAAGAATAGATGAAATGCTAGACCTTGTAGAGTTAACCGACAAGCAACACCAAGCAGCAACTACGTATTCTGGAGGAATGAGAAAGAGATTGGATATTGCAGGTGGGCTTTTACATCATCCCAAGGTGTTAATTCTTGATGAACCCACAGTTGGACTAGATATTCAAACTAGGCGGAAAATCTGGGAGTATCTCAAGAAAATTCATTCAGAATTTGATATGACAATATTTCTTAGCACCCACTACATGGAAGAAGCCGATATTCTTTGTGATAGAATTGGAATTATTGATTACGGAAAGATTCAGGTAATTGATACTCCCAAGTCAATGAAAAATTCCCTTGGAAACGAAATAATTTCTTTTAGTTTAGAACATGATAACGGAAATAAAGATAACCTCATTTCAAAAATCAAAAACATTGAATTTGTAAAGGATATTTCTTCTAGACCAGAACAGATAACTGTTTTTTCATCAAACGGCACAGAAGTAATTCCAAAAATATTTCAAACATCATCAGATCTTGGAATAAAAATTAAATCAATTTCGTTAACTCAACCAACCCTTGATGATGTTTTCATTTCGTACACTGGTAGGGAGTTAAGAGACGAAACTGAGAATTTCAATATGAAAAAAGAACATTCTAAAATGAGGAGATTAAGACCTTGAGCCCCTTTGACACTTATACAATTTTTTGGAGAGAGCTGAAAAGATATCGTAAGTCAAGAAGTGGCGTATTAATTCGGTTAATTCAACCAGTAGTTTGGATTATAGTTATTGGAAATACTTTTGCAGGTACTCAACCATTAATACAATCTGTAGGTTTTACTGGAGAATACATAGAATTTATGACACCAGGAATAATTGTACTTACTGCAATCTTTACAAGTATTTTTGGTGGAGTTAATACTCTATGGGATAGACGATACGGTTTTATGAATAAAGCATTGACAGCCCCAATTTCTAGATCATCTATTGCCTTGGGCAAGATGTTAGCAATATCGTTGATAGCCGCTCTTCAAGCAAGTTTGATTATTGGAATTGCACTAGCAATTGGTGTAAGTTTTACAAATATATTTTTGATTGTGCCCATCATGGCAATTGTTATTTTGTTTTCCCTTGGATTTTCTGGAATTTCAGTTATGGTTGCAGCTACTGCAAAATCGCAGGAGACGTTTTGGGGAATAATTAATTTTCTAGGAATGCCTTTGTTCATGCTAAGTCCTGCACTTTTTCCTCTGGATTTGCTACCAGAATGGCTTGCCGTTGCTGCTCGACTAAATCCAGTTACTTATACCGTGTTACTAGTACGTGGCATGATGACTGGTGTTAATGAGGGAGGAATTGATACTTTAATGAGCATAGGAATTATTGCGGTTTTTGTTATAGTTATGATAGGATTAGCCAGCTACGTCTTTACTCGTGAAGTAAACAAGCCCTTCTAATTTACCCAAAATTGACAAAAACTGCAACAATTTCTAACTTGTGATATCTTGTTCAGATCTTGAAATTCACTCGTATTGAGACTAGTAGTACCTCTAGTGCTAATTTTTAGTATATTTGCCTTAGTTAATCTTCTACATCAAGAAGCATTTGCAAATACTAGTGCTTCACATCCTTTCATTTTAGAATGGGGAGAATCCGGTTTGATGAAAGCAGGATATTTTTCATTTCCTCAAAATTTAGCTTCAGATGATTTTGGAAATATCTATGTAACAGATCTTGGAAACATGCGAGTTCAAAAATTTGATAATGATGGAACTTTTTTGAATGCTTGGGGAAGTAGTGGAAGTGGTTCTGGACAATTCAAATCTCCAATGGGAATTGAAGTTTTTGAGGGTTCTGTTTTTGTTGTAGATTCGCAATTAAACAGAATTCAAAAATTTGATCTTGATGGAAACTTTGTAACAAAATGGGGTGAACAAGGTTCTGGTGCAGGCCAATTCTTGTTACCAAACGGTATTGCGGCTGGGAATAATGGAACAATCTATGTTGTTGACACAGGTAACCAAAGAATTCAAAAGTTCACACAAGACGGTGAGTACATTTCAGAATTTGGTTCAAGTGGAATGGAAGATGGGAAATTCTTATCCCCAAAAGGAATAGCAATAGATAAGGAAGAAAACATTTACGTTACAGACCCAGGAAAGAATAAAATTTTCAAATTTAACTCAGATGGACTTTACTTGAATAGTTTTGGACCAAATGCTGGTGGTATGTCAATGAAGCCAGAAGGATTGGTAATTGATCCAGTTGGAAACATCTATGCAGCTGACACAAACTATAACAGAATTTTACAAATAAGCCAAGAAGGAGCTACTCTGACAATTTGGGGTTCCATGGGAATAATGAATGGTCAATTCAAAATACCTAAAGATATTGAAGTAGATGCCTTTGGTCAGGTTTTTGTTGTGGATTCAAATGGTCATAGAATTCAAAAGTTTGGTTCACCATATGTTACTGAAATACCTGAAGAAGAACCAAGCACTTCTGAATCTCAAACAACACAAGAAACACAGTCTTTACCAAAAGTAGAACCGGTACCAGGTGACTTGACAAAACCAGTAATTACTACACCAAATGATTTGTTTATAGAAGCAACTGGTGGTCTAACACCAGTATCTGTTGGACAAGCAATGGCAACTGATGAAAGTGGAATTCAATCTCTTACAAATAATGCTCCAGCCCAATTTCCACTAGGAATAACTACAATCATTTGGACAGCAATTGATGGTGCTGGAAATATGGCTATTGCCACTCAAACCATTTCAGTTGTAGATACTATACCTCCTCTAATCACTCCTGTTCCAGATGTAACAGTAGAGGCTCAGACTCCAGGCGAAAATCCTGTGACCTTGAGCATTCCTGAAACTTTGGATGTTGTAGGAGTGATATCAGTAACTAATGATGCACCAACAGTTTTTCCACTTGGTGAGACCATAATTACTTGGACTGCTATTGATGTTGCAGGAAATTTGGCCACTACAACTCAAAAAGTAAATGTTGTTGATACTACCAAACCAACAATTTATGCTCCTGGCGATGTTGTGATTGAAGCAACCAGTTTAGATAAAAACGAAGTTTTTCTTGGTGAAACCATAGTAATTGATAATGGTGAGATAATATCTGTTTCAAATGATGCACCTCAATTCTATGGTCTTGGTAACACTACTGTTACATGGATAGCAGCAGACGCTGGAGGAAATACTGCAACAAGAGAACAACTGGTAACAGTAATTGATACTACAAATCCAGAGTTAATCGTACCTCCGGATGTTGTTTTTGAAGCAGTATCAGATACTGAAAATATTATAGATCTTGGTATTGTTAACGTAACAGATGTTCAAGAGGTTTCTATAACTAACGATGCACCATCTGCTTTCCCAATAGGTATTACAATAGTTGTTTGGTCAGCACTTGATCCTGATGGTAATTTTGCTACTGCATCTCAACAAGTAACGGTACTTGATACTACTCCTCCAACACTTAATGTTCCACAAGATATAACAATTGAAGCTACAAGTGTTGAAAATAATGTTGTCACTTTAGGAAATCTTACAGCACATGATGTAAGTGGAATTTCCTCAATTTCTCATAATGCGCCTGAAATATTTCCACTAGGTACCACAATCGTAACTTGGAATGCAACTGATAATCATGGAAATTCTGTATCATCAGAACAAACTATAACTGTTATTGATACAACTCCTCCAAAAATTACTGCACCAGAAGATATTATTTTAGAAGCCATTAGCACAGATGAAAACTTTGCTGACTTGAAACAACCACAAATCACTGATATCATTGCGGTGGAATCCGTTTCTAACGATGCACCAGAATTATTTCCAATTGGAATGACTACCGTTACTTGGACAGCAACTGATACTTCGGGAAATTCAGCCTCTGATACTCAAATAGTTACTGTTAGTGATACCACTCCACCTACTATTACTCCTCCATCTAACATTGTAGTAGAGGCTACTAGTCCAGATGGAATACCTGTAGATATTGGCCAGGCAGTTGCAACTGACATTATAGGTGTTGATACAATTTCAAACAATGGTCCAGTTTTGTACTATCTAGGAAATACTACAATTATTTGGGCTGCTAATGATATTCATGGAAACTCTGCGTCTGCTAATCAAACTATAACGGTACTTGATACTACTGCACCATCAATAGTTCCTCCTCCAGATGTAGTTTCTGAAGCTCAAAATCCTACTTCAAATGTAGTTGCAATTGGAGTTACAAGTGCTGATGATATTGTAGGAGTAATTTCTGTTGACAACGATGCACCAACAGTTTTCCCACTGGGAGACACTCTAGTTACTTGGAC
>JAZGIF010000033.1:0-5065 GCA_036481835.1 Nitrosopumilaceae archaeon | reverse complement strand
AATCCAAAACCTGAAGATTTTCCAGATGGTAAAGAAGGATTCAATGATGGTTTGGTATTAACCAAACCTGATTGGATAAAAAAAATTCATCGAAGTTATCTTGAAGCAGGAGCAGACTGTATCGAAACAAATTCTTTTGGTTCAAACAAATTAAAGTTAGATGAATATGGATTTGGAGAAAAAACTGTAGACTTTAACAAAAAAATAGTTACTCTTGCAATAGATGTAGCTTCAGAATTTTCAGATAAACCACGATATGTTATAGGTTCTATGGGACCTACAGGGTATTTGATAAGCTCAAATGATCCTGATCTTGGACAAAAACCACTAAATGAAATACGTGAGGCATTTGAATTGCAAGCTGAGGGTCTAATACTTGGGGGAGTAGATGCACTACTTATCGAAACAAGCCAAGACATCTTAGAAGTAAAGCTAGCAATAGAAGCAAGTCATAATGCAATAACAAAGACTGGAAAGAAAGTTCCAATCATTGCAAATATAACACTAGATCAATATGGTAAGATGTTACTTGGAACTAACATTCAAGCAGCATATACTACCGTGTCTGACATGGGAATTGATGTATTTGGTATTAACTGCTCCACCGGACCGATTGAAATGACTCCAAGTGTGAGATGGTTAAACGAACAAAATGAACATAGATTATTAGTAGTCCCAAATGCCGGAATGCCTGAAAATGTTGGAGGACAAGCACAATACAAAATGAGTCCATCTGATATGGCAAACGAATTAAAAGATTTCATTTCTAATTACGGCAAAGTTAGGATAATTGGTGGATGTTGTGGAACTAATCCTCAACACATAGAAGCACTTCGCAAAGTAATTGACGAAAAAGTTTAATCTAACTAGGGTTAAGTATTTAGAAAAATCGTGTTATCAAGTAACATGGGTACTCCAAGAGTTAGTTCTGCATTAAAAGCAGTTGAGCTAAAGCAGATTCCCCCACCAATGATTATAGGTGAACGAGTAAATACACAGGGTTCCAGAAAGGCAAAACAACTTGTACTAAATGATGGCTTTGACGGGCTAGTAGATTTAGCTAGATCCCAGGTAGAAGAAGGAGCTCATTGTCTTGATGTTTGCGTTGCAACGACAGAACGCTCAGATGAAAAAGACTTCATGCTAAAACTCGTAAAAAAAATTAGTTTAGAAGTTGATGCTCCATTAGTAATTGACTCTACTGACCCAAATGTGATAGAATCTGCACTAGAACAAATTCCAGGAAGACCGATAATTAATTCAATAAATTTAGAGGGAGATGGTTCCAGATTTAAAAAATTAGCACCACTCATGGCAAAATATGGAGTGCCCGCTATTACACTATGTATAGGTCCAAAGGGAATGGCAAAGACCCCTGAACAAAAATTGGAAACGGCTGAGTTACTATATGAAACAGGAAAACAATATGGATTAAAGCCTGAACAATTTATCTTTGATGTTCTAACCTTTACTTTAGCAACAGGAGAAGCTGAATTTCAAAATGCAGGAAAAAATACTCTGGAAGGAATTAAACTAGTTAAAGAAAAATTTCCAAATTCTTTTACTGTACTTGGGTTAAGCAATATCAGCTTTGGACTAGCTCCTTATTCAAGAAAAATTCTAAATTCTGTATTTTTGTATCATGCAGTACATGTAGGACTTGATAGTGCTATTATCAATGCTAAAGAAATTATTCCTTATGGCGAAATCAATGAAACAGAAAAAAAGCTAGCAGAAGATTTGATATTCAATAAACACCCGAATGCATTATCGGATCTTATAATACACTTTGAAAAAGCTGCACCACAAGCTGGTAAAGAAACAAAAAAGATAGACATTGATCCTTCATGGAGTGCAGGAAAAAAATCCAATTTTAGAATTATCAATAGATTAAAAGATGGTATTGAAAGAGATGTAATAACTGCTATTGCAGAAAAAATATCAAAAACAAATCTCTTGGTAGAAAAAAATGGTGAACTAATACTTGATGCAACAAAAGAAACTACTCATGAAGGTGCAATTAAGACTCTCAATGAGGACTTACTTCCCGCAATGAAGGAGGTCGGTGACAAGTTTGGAGCTGGTGAATTAATTCTTCCTTTCGTGTTAAAATCAGCTGAATGTATGAAAGCTGCTGTTTCAAAGCTTGAAGAATATCTCCTTAAAGAAGAGGGTGTAAGCAAAGGAAAGCTAGTTTTAGGAACGGTGTATGGAGATGTTCACGATATAGGAAAGAATTTAGTAAAAACAATTTTTGAAAATAATGGCTACTCTGTTTACGATTTAGGAAAACAAGTTCCTCTTCAAAAATTTTTAGATAAAATCGATGAGGTAAAACCAAACGCAGTAGGTTTATCTGCTTTGTTGGTATCAACATCAAAACAAATGCAGTTTTTTGTAGAACACGCAAGAAAAACAAAGATGAATATCCCAGTCCTTTGTGGCGGTGCAGCTATTAACACTAATTACATTAACCGAATTGCAAAAGCTGATGGAATATACGAGCCTGGAGTTTTTTATTGCAACACAATGTTTGAAGGCCTAAAAACAATGGATAAGTTAGTTACTGATGAAAAAGAGCAACTTGTCAAAACATGGAAGGAAAAATTAGAAAAATGGGAAGAAAAATCACAACCAAAACAAGAGGTATCTGAACTTCCACATAGTGGAATCAAACCAGTTACTCCTCCTGTTGCACCAAGTTTGGGTCCTATACGACTAACGTCTAACCAAATTAAACTGGATGAGGTATGGAATTTAATCGACAAAAAATCCCTTTTCAAGTTATCATGGGGTCTGAGAGGAAATGTCGGTAAAAAATACGAAAAAGAACATGAAATATTACTAGAAGATTGGAAAAACCGTGTTAAAAAAGAGGATCTTTTTGAGCCACAAGTAGTGTATGGCTATTTTAACTGTCATAACAAAGAGGGTCAACTAATTGTAGATAACCCAAACGGCGAAAAAATTATTTTTAATTTTCCAAGATCATCTAAAGACAAACATCTTTGTCTTTCAGATTATTTTGGAGCAAACGATATTGTAGCATTTCAATCAGTGACTGTTGGCAACAAAGTTTCTGAAATCATAGATCAGTGGAATAAACAAGACAAGTATACTGATGCATATTACCTTCATGGATTAGCAGTGGAGATAGCAGAAGCCATGGCAGAATGGATAAATCGTAAAATTAAATCAGAATTAAACATAGGAGATAATCGTGGACTCAGATACAGTTGGGGATATCCAAGCTGTCCAGATGTCATGCAACACAATCTTGTCTGGAAATTACTTGAACCACAAAAGTCTGGAATGACTCTCACAGTATCTGGTCAGATTGTTCCAGAACAATCTACTGCAGCAATTGTTGTTCATCATCCTGAAGCAGAATATTTTGTGTTATAATTACCATAATTTATTGAATATCTTTCATTTAAGACTACTAAGGATCTGCTTTGCGTAATTGAAATCATTTGGAGAGGTTATTAGTACATCTCCAGTTATTTTATGAATCTGCTCTATGAAATTAGTTACAGAGTCTTTGTATCCAGACCAATCTAAATTAAGAAATTGTGCAGATTTTTCATTTTTTACTGAAGGCAATAAAATGCAAGGAATTATTCTAAATCCCCTTGATTTAAGATCATCAGAAATTTTTGAAACTTGTTCTACCGAATGAATTACTTGTGTTATAAAACCAGTAGGTTCCGCATCTATTTTTTTTTGAATTTTTTCAAAATCAGGATTGCTAGGAAGGGATAAGAATAGTTCAATTTTTTTATCAAAACCCATTTCTTTAAAGTGTTTTACAACCTGGCTTGGTACTAAACCTGATTCTTTCTGTTCATTTGGTGAAGCATCTCCTTTTAAAATCAAAACTCCGTTTAGTCCAATAGACAATGATTCATTCATTAATTGTTCTATTGTTTCAATCGTCTTGTCTCTTACACGAAGACTAACTGTGATTTTTAATTCTTGATTGGATTTTCGAATTAATTTTCCAGACACTATAGGTGAAATTCTAGGAATTCCAAGAACAGAATCTGTAAAATGAATTCCATCACAATGATGACTGATTTCTGAAACTCTCTGTTCGACTATTTTTAATGAATTTTGAATCTGAACCTCAGATAAATCTGAATCTAGATTTATCTTTGGTGGATTTATTTCATATCTCAAAGTCAATTAGGACTCTTTCAAAATACTTGATTAAAACCTTTGAACGATAAAATCAATAATGAAGTGATGTTTCTTATTACATATGGATACATCAATTCTCAAAAATGCATTATCTAGTAACATTTCTGCTGTAGTACCTGATGATGTACAAACAAAACACGCTTCAGTTTTGGTACTAATTTATGGTACAGAACCCAAAGTCATAATGACAGAAAAACCAAAACACTTGAACATACATGCAGGAGAGATTGCTTTTCCTGGTGGTAAATGGAATGAAAATGATCATGACCTTTTAGATACCGCACTTCGTGAAACTGATGAAGAGATTGGTCTAAATTTATCAAGGCAAAAAGTTACTGGACAATTAGAAAATGTTAGAACATTAAATTCTGGTTTTACCATAACTCCTTTTATTTCAATTATTGAAGACATTCCACAACTAAAAGCTACTTCTGAAGTAGAACATATTTTTCACATTCCTTTAATCCCATTTTTAAAAACCTTGGCAGATGATCCTGACCCACGTCACAACTCTATTCAAGAAATGTACACTTTTACTTATCAGGGAAAAATTGTTTGGGGTGCTTCTGCTAGAATCCTAAAACAAATAGTCCACAAGTTACGACTTTGAGATTCATTTAAAAAGAGCTTTTCTTGCCTAAATTTTTATGGCAGCACGCAAGTCATCTGCAAGAAAGATACGTCTTATAAAAAAACAAAAGCAGGCATCATCAGTACCAGCTTGGGTAATTTTAAAGACAAAAAGAACAGTTAGACAAAACCCAAAACGAAGAGCTTGGAGACAGACTGATGTGGAAGTGGGCTAGATGTCTCAAGAACTAGAACGAGTTTATACAATTAACTTAGGAAAGGTATTGCTTTCACC
>JAZGIF010000032.1:0-5371 GCA_036481835.1 Nitrosopumilaceae archaeon | reverse complement strand
AAATATTCTGATGATTTTGCAGATGGGTAAATGCTAAGTGATAATCCTGAGCCTTTTGTCTTAACACAGCTCCGTTCTGAATTTATTTTATATTATGCTGTGGTAGTGCAAAATGAACAGCCTAGTTTTGTTTATAAAATTTTAAGGATTGATAACAGCACGGCCGATAATTTTTCTTTGTCTCAGATCTTCTAATGCAGTATTTGCCTCTGAAAGTGGAAAATGTTTGGAAACTATTGGCCTAATGGTTCCTTTCTTTGCTAATTCAAGTAATTCAACCATATCGTTAAAGCTTCCAGTATATGCTCCTTGAATGGTGATTGCTTTGAGTGGAATGGTGACAAGTTGAAGTTCTACAGAACCACCAAAAAGACCAACCAAAACCATATTACCTCTTTTTCTTAAAACTGCTAGTCCCATTTTTACAGTTTGAGGGGCATTAACAAAGTCAACCACGCTATCAGCACCTTTGTTATTGCAAAGTGACATAATTTTATCTGATGCATTTCCCGATCCAGTTGTAACAGAACCAATTACATTTGAGTTTACAACAAAATCTGCACCCATTTCCTTGGCCTTTGCTAATTTTTTATCATCTAAATCTACACAGATGATTTTGGCTTTGGTTATGGCTTTTGCAATCTGAATTCCCATTAATCCTAAACCTCCAGTACCAACTATTACTATGAATTCTGGAGAATTTTGATTTGCTTTTTTTATTGCAGTGTACGCAGTAAGACCAGAGCACGCTAATGACGCTGCAGATTCTAGATCAATTCCAGATACTTTGGCTAAAAATTTGTAGTGTGGAACTTTAACATACTCTGCGTATCCTCCGTCTTGGTAAACCCCTAGAGACTTTGGAGTATCACAAAGATTATCATTTCCTGCCCTACATGCTGGACATTTATCTAAACATCCAATCCAAGGATAAACTAAAACTTCATCTCCTACAGAAATCTTTTGAACAGAGCCTCCAATATCGGAAACTGTACCTACAATTTCATGACCTGGGGTAACTGGATACTTTCCTCCTCGGTCGGTAAACTTCATGCGTTTACCTCCACCCAAGTCATATCCTCCCTCCCAAACATGCAAATCGCTATGGCAAACACCAACGGCTTTAACTTTTACAATAACCTCGTTTTCTTGTGGTTTTGATAATTCAATTTCAGAAACTTGTAATGGCTCATTAGGAGCTACAATTCTTGCTGCCTTCAATGCGGTATTGATTTTTTATTAATAATATAAGAGTTGACAGGCAAGGACAAAAAAATAGAGCGCCTAGATATTATTGAATAAAAAATTACTCCAAATGTGACAGAAGAAATATCCAAGCCGAGTATATCACAAGCTCCGATAAACGTTCTATTCAATCCAGATTCTATTGCTAAAAAGGACGTTTGGGATATTAACCTGATTCAAATTCTAGAGATGCTAATAAAAATTCTAAATCAAACAGGAAAAAAAGATCTTCGTATTGCAGGTATGGCTGCATTGTCATCCTCACTCATTCATAGAATGAAGGTAGAAAGTATCTTTGCATTACAAAAAGCTGCAATGGAAAAAGAACCTCTAAGACAGAGAACTGATGTGAATATTGAATTGATTAACATGCCTTACAGGCATGAATCAACTTATCCAGTTACATTAAATGAGCTTCTAGAATTACTCGAAAACCTTATCGGAACAATTGCAAACCCAAGTTCGAGAAAAGGAAGACAGTTAAGTTTTGAACCGGTAGAGGCTCCTAACTTTAAGGACTATTTTATTTCTCTTGAACAGATTATTGGCAAATACGAAGAACTAGTCATGAACAAGATTAGTCCAACTGGTACAGGTATTTTAAGAGAAATAACTTCTGAACTTGACACCATTGATTCTATAAGGTGCTTTTTTGCAGCATTATTTTTAGCCAGGGATCAAAAGGTTGAACTCGAACAGGTCGATGACGACATAATAATTTCTGTATTTAAAGAGGATGTTTCACAACCTGATCAAGGTTCAGAAAAGGATTCTCTTAAGTAGATTATGAAGGGGTTTGAATCATGCCTAAGGTAGAAAATGAAGATGAGGCAACTGCAAGATTAGAAGCCGCATTATACTCAGCTGGAAGGCCCCTAAGTATTGAGGAATTAATCAAGGCCTCAGGCACAGAATCTAGAAAAATGACCCTAAATCTTCTTACGAATATTATGAAAAAAGCAAAAACATCGTTTAAGGCAATAGAAATTGTAACACTCCCAGATGGTTCTTATGTTTTTCAATTAAAACCAGAATACAGTTCAACAGTTAGACGATATGCTTCAAAACCAATTCTTCCAAAAGCTGCACTAAAAACTCTTTCATACATTGCATATTCACAACCAATTTCTTCAAAACAGTTGGTAGAGACTAGAGGTTCAGGAGTTTATATTCATCTAAAAGAACTAAGACAGCTAGATTATATTGCAGCACAAAATGTCGGACGATTAAAAATCTATAACACTACAGAAAAATTTCAAAAATATTTTGGTATCCAAGGTGATTCGGAAACTCTCCGGCAAAAGCTTTTCAAAAGAGTTAGAAAAACTCCCGCTGTTACAGTACCGCCTCCTCAAGTAGTTTCGTCCTGACTTAATCTCAAAAATACCTCTTTTCGACAATTTTACAAAGTGTAAGGTGGAATTTTGCGTTTTGTATAAATTAGAGTAGATCAAATGCTTAACGTGAGAAAATCCATCGAGAATTTAGCAACAAGTAAGTTAACAGGAGGAAGACGAATTCCACTTCGAACTCGTAGAAAATATGAAATTGATAGATATCCAAATGAAGCTTTAGTTGGACCACAAGCTACTGTGACAAGAAAAGTTCGTGGAAAAAATCAAAAAACAGCTTTAAAGACAATTGATTTTGTTAACTTGGCAATTCCTAATTCTAAAGTAAAAAAATCAAAGATTATTAGAGTTTTAGAAAATTCTACAAACAATGACTATCAAAGACGGGGAGTAATTTCTAAAGGCGCAATAATCGAAACAGAAGAAGGAAAGTGCAAAGTTGTTTCAAAGCCCGGACAGTCCGGTGCAGTTAATGCAATTCTTCTAAAGTGATTAAATGAAAGATTACGAGCATGTCGTAATCTGGCTTGATTATTTTAACAAAACACTGCCAAGAAACAAAGGAAGAAAACTTGGAAAAGAAAAATGTGTTTTCGATCCATCGTTAAAAGAATTAATTGATGCAGCTAAAGCTGCAGGTTTTGAGCTCAAAGAAACAAATGAAAAAGTTAGATTTCCAAAAAGACCCTATGTCAGATCAGGATACATTGTTTTGCCAAAAAATTCTGCCAAGACAAAAATTCTAAACAAAATTTCAGAAAAATTAGTTTCTAAAAGAGCAAAACACTCCAAATAAGATCTGATCTAGCTTTAAGCTAAAGGAAAGTTGACAGAAGTCTATGAAAACTATAAGATAATTGAGATTTTATTGCAGGAGGTAGGCGAGATATTGCACTTAGCCAATAGTGGTAGAGTTATCGTCCGACTAAAAAAAACAGTTGAAGAAGGTCAGATACTTTGTGATGAAAAAAGGACTAAGATTGCAAAAGTTACGGAAATGATAGGGCCGGTTGCACAACCGTATGCATCTGCAATTCCGTTAACAAACAATGTAAAAAAATACACAGGCAAGAAAGTTTTTGCACTTGCTATTTCTGCAAACAAATTCAAAAAATTCAGGAGAAAACAAAAATGAACTTACTTGAAATAGAAAAATGCTGTCCTGAATGTAAGTCTTCATTGATAGATGACATTCAGAATGGTGAAAGAATTTGTTCTACATGCGGCGTTGTCGTTGTAGAACAAATGGCAGACTATGGTCCAGAAACAAAAAGCAACGATCTTGAAGAGAGAATGAAATTAGCTAGAGCAACTGGTCAAACGACTTATTCCCAACACGATTTGGGAATAACTACAGAAATTTCTATTAGCAACAAAGACTTTAGTGGAAAATCTCTGAATTCCCAAGTAGTCAATCAGATGCACAACCTACGAAAGTGGCAGCAAAGAGTTAGAGTTTCATCTCCAAGGGAGAGAAGACTATCAAATGTTTTATCAAAAATTGGAGAGACATGCAAAATTCTAACTCTGCCAAAAAATGTGCTTGAGACAGCATCCATTATTTACAGAAACCTAGATGGAAAGGTTGAAGTTAAAGGAAAATCTGTAGTTAGTATTTCTGCTGCTACGATTTACATGGCATGCAAACAATGCGGCGTAGTAAGATCCCTTGAAGAAATTTGCAGAGGCGTATGTCCTGCAAAAGATCTTAGAGCTAAAACAAAACTTGCAGCACGATACTATAGAACTATGGTGATGGAGCTAGGAAACGCTACAGCGCCAGTAGTTACAATGGACAAGTACATCTCAAAAATTGCAAACCTAACCCACACAGATGTACGAGTAGAAAGACTTGCTTTGGAAATATCAGAAAAAACTAAGGATCGAAACCTTGCTGATGGAAAAGCACCAAATGGAATCGCTGCAGCATATCTTTATGTTGCATCAGTACTGCTTGGTCAAAATGTCCTCCAAAGGGATGTTTCCAGTGTTGCAGGAGTAACAGAAGTTACTATCCGAAACAGGTGTAAGGAAATCCTAACTTGTTATAAATTGAAAGTGACTCTTCGACCATCACTTGCCAAAATCTAAATCCCCCCCTTTTTTATTTTTAAATTATTCTAGAAATTTAGAATAAAGTAGGTTAGGAGTGCCTAAAATTCGTCTGTATTATATAATAAAAAAAAGTAAGGGCACTCATGACAGTCTTGGAAATAAAAGATTTACATGTAAAACGAGAAGGTAAGGAAATTCTCAAAGGTGTTAATTTGAAAACAGGGCCAGGAGAGGTTCATGCAATTATGGGCCCAAACGGTTCTGGTAAAAGTACTTTAGCATACACTTTACTTGGACATCCAAAGTATGAGGTAACACAAGGCGATATCTTACTTGATGGAGAAAGCATTTTGAAGCTCAAAGCACATGAACGTGCAAAAAAAGGATTGTTTTTGGGATTTCAATATCCAACCGAAGTTTCTGGTGTAGGTTTTTCTCATTTTCTGAGAACATCTTACAATGCGTTAAGTAAATCACTCAAAGGAGATGAAAGAGAGGTTTTCATCACTGTAAGAGAATTTCAAAATTATTTGAAAAAAAATATCAACGCAGTTGGACTTAAAGATGAATTTTTATCAAGATATCTTAATGAGGGATTTTCTGGTGGTGAAAAGAAAAGGTCTGAAGTTTTACAAATGGCTGTCCTAAAACCAAATATTTCAATTTTGGATGAACCAGACTCTGGCCTAGACATTGATTCAGTGCAAGCTGTTGCAAAA
>JAZGIF010000031.1:0-7014 GCA_036481835.1 Nitrosopumilaceae archaeon | reverse complement strand
ATCAAAAATCCATTTCTGCAATTAAGATATCCTCACTTGTAACATTTTTAATTTTTCTGAATCATTTAGGAATGTATAGAGGAAATACATGATTACTCTAACATTATTCATTACTGTATCTAAAAGGACAGTCTAGATTGCAGAAAAAAATAGAATTCTGATCGGCTCAAAGATTTTAACAGGGTAAAAAAAAGTAAGGGCGTGAAGCTGTTAACCATTGATGATTTTGAATTAAAAGGTAAAACAGTTTTTCTTCGTGTCGACATGAACTGTCCAATTAATCCTGATACCATGGAAATTACAGGTACAAAAAGAATCGAAGAAGCTACCGAATCAATTAACGCAATGAATGAAGCAAAAATAGTGGTTGCTTCTCATCAAGGCCGTGTAGGAAATAAGGACTATACAGGTATGGAAAAACATGCAGAAGTTCTTGAAAAATTATTGAATAAGAAAATAAAGTATGTGGAGGATGTAATAGGTACATCTGCTAAAAATGAAATTAAAAATTTGAAAGATGGAGAAATACTATTACTTGATAATCTAAGATTGTGTGCAGAAGAAAATTATGAATTTTCTGCAGAAGCCGCATCAAAAACAATCATGGTTCAACGACTTGCAAAGTTGTTTGACCTTTGCGTCCTAGATTCGTTTCCCAGTGCTCACCGATCTCACCCATCAATAGTGGGATTTTCTCATGTTTTACCTGCATGTGCTGGAAAAATTGTAGAACGTGAAGTTAGAAAATTAGACGAAATAATGACTGTAGCCAAGGCTCCTCACGTCGTAGTTCTTGGAGGTTCAAAAGTTGCTGACCGAGTAGAGGCGATAAAATTACTAATTAACAAAGGAAGAGCAGATCATGTACTTCTTACTGGACTAATTGGCAATGTGTTTATGAGAGCACAAGGCAGGATTAAAGCTCCACTTGGAATAAAACGTGAGGAAGAAATTGTCGCAAAGGCGCACTCACTTATAGGAGAATATCCAGATGTATTTTCAACACCTGTAGATGTTGCCATCGATAAAGATGGCTCTCGAGTAGAAATTGATGTTCGTGATTTGACTAAAGAGGATACTATCTATGATCTTGGCCCAAACACGGTAGAATATTATAAAAAATTGATTTCAGGAGCTGGAACCGTCTTCATTAGTGGCCCACCAGGTTATTTTGAAAAAGAACAGTTTAGCAAAGGTACAAAGGAAATTCTTGAAGGAGTGGCAAATTCTATGGCTACAACAATAGTAAGTGGCGGACATTTAACTTCAGCTTTGAAAAAATATGGATTAGTTGAAAAAATTAATCACATTAGTACAGCTGGTGGAGCTTTGGTTTTGTATTTAACTGGCGAGAAATTGCCAATGATCCAATCATTAGAAGATGCTGCAGCTAGATTTAGAGCTAAATAGATTTTTTGCATGCAGGATTAGGACAAATTCTTTCTTCTGATTTTCCCAAATAGATTTCATTCTTACAAGAAGTACATTGAATTTTTTCAATTTTATCGAATAATTTGAACCATATCGTAGTAAAGTTCTGAGCAATGTTTCTTACCAAACCACTATCACAGATTTCATTGAAGAATGGTTCCATCTCATCAATCGTCCACGATGAATCAACATCAGCTCCTTTTTTTACAAGATCAAAAATTTCATCGTTTGTAAAACGAAGTTCCGGATCATTGAATTTTTCAAAAATTATTTTTCGTATCTGAATCTGAATTGGTGTTGAAGGTGTAAACTCACCCATACTAGTAAAGACTAGCAGCCTGTTCTTTTAATTTATCTGCGTCTTCTGTTACCTTCAAATGCTTTGCCAAATATGAATAAAGAGCATATTTGAGTACTTTGAGGGAAAGCAAGGCACATTTTATCCTAACAGCTTGAAGGTGTTCAAGGCCCAACTCGCTAAGAATGTCATTTTTATTTATCTTTTTTACATCATCAATACCTTTTCCTTTGGTTAATTCAGTTAGTACTGAAGTACAAGCCATACAGATTGCACAGCCTTTTCCATGAAATTTTATATCAGAAATTTTATCTTCTTTGATTTTCAAATCAATGTCAATGCTATCACCACAAAGTGGATTAGAATCATGGTATGTTACGTCTGGGTTTTCTAGTTTGCCAAAGTTTAACGGATTCCTAGAATAGTCTATGATCATCTCGTGATAGATATCTGTATTGCTCATAATTTGAATATCCTAGATACTTTTTCTAATGAATTTACTAGTGCATCAACATCGGCTTTAGTATTGTAAATGTAAAAACTAGCACGTGATGTTGCTGCAACGTCTAATTTTTCCATTAATACTTGAGCACAGTGATGACCAGATCTAACTGCAATTCCTTCTTCATCAATAATTTGTGCTACATCATGCGGATGAATGTCTGCAAAATTAAATGAAATTACCCCACCACGTTTTGAAATGTCATTAGTACCGTAAATTTTTAGGCTATTAACTTTGGATAATTTTTCTAACGCATATTGTGTGATTTCAATTTCATGTTGTCTGATTTTATCCATTCCGATGTTAGATAGATAGTCAATTGCGGCTCCAAAACCAATTACATCTGCAATGTTAGGAGTACCTGCCTCAAACTTGTATGGTAAATCATTCCAAGTGGTTTCATACTTGTGCACCTCTCTAATCATATCACCTCCTCCATGAAATGGATCCATCTTTTCAAGTATGTCTTTTCGCACCCATAAAACACCAATTCCTGTTGGTCCCAACATCTTGTGAGCTGAAAAAGCAAAGAAATCACATCCTAATTTCTCAATGTCTACTTTCATGTGAGGTACAGCTTGTGCACCATCGATTAGGGTTTTCACACCAGCCTTTTTGCATTTTGAAATAATTGTGTCAGTGTCACTGATTGTACCAAGAACATTTGACACCATACTAAAGGTAACAAGTTTTACCTTTCCAGTTGAGAGATACTTGTCTAACTGGTCTAACAATAGTTCTCCATTATCATCAATTCCAATGTATTCAAGTTTAGCATCTTTTTCTTTTGCCAATATTTGCCAAGGTACAATGTTGCTATGGTGCTCGTATTCAGTAGTAACGATAATGTCACCTTTCTCTATGTTTTTTCGTCCCCAAGCATATGCTACCAGATTTATTGCTTCGGTGGTACCTCGAACAAAGATAATTTCTTCACGTTTTGATATGTTTAAAAATTGAGCAATTTTATCACGAGTTTTTTCGTAAGATTCAGTTGCTTCTTGAGCTATAGAGTAAACAGCTCTGTGAATATTTGCATTGTAATTATTATAGTAATGAGTAATTGCATCAATTACTTGTTTAGGTTTTTGAGTGGTTGAAGCATTATCCAAATAAATCAAGGTTTTGTTGTCACCTACTTTGCGGTCTAAAATTTGAAAGTCTTTTCTTATATTTTCTAAAGACGCATCAGTACTCTGCATTTACTAAACCTCCACGTAAATTTCGTTTGAATCTATTTTAACGTTGTAAGTTTTGAGTGATTTTTCTGCAGGAGGATTACGTGGGGCTCCATTTTCCAAATTAAAAACTGAAAGATGGAGTGGACAGCGTACTCCTTCTTTACTTAGAAAACCAGTTGAAAGATCAGCTTCTTCATGAGTGCAAATTCTATCTGTTGCATAAAGATTTCCACCTAAATTTGCTACAAGAATTTTTTTTTCTTGATGATCAAAACTAAATAATTGTCCTGCTTTAACTTCATTCTCATTACACGCCTTGACCCAATTTCCCAATTATTTCACCTGTACTTGTAGTGTTGTTCGATTTCGGAATTTTCATTGTATCTAGTTTCTTCTACCTCTACAATTGCCTTGAGTTGTTCATCATTATTGATTGCTAATTCACGTCCCTGCCATTTTGACTCGATGAGATAGGCAATCCATGCTCTAACTTGATAAGACATGTTTCTAGAAAGAGGTTCCAAAAATCCTTCTACAATGATTCGTTCAGCCTCTTCTCTATCAAGACAACGAGTTTGAAGATAGAAAATTTGTTCCTCATCAATTTGTGCAACAGAAGCAGAGTGAGTTGCTTTAACATCGTTTGTAAATATCTCAAGTCCTGGAATAGAATCAGATTTTGCACCTTCATCTAATAATATGGAGCGGCCAGAAAGAAATGAATTTGATTGGCTAGCATTTTCCTTTATTCGTATCATTCCTTTGAATAATGATTTTGATTTATTTTTGAGAATAGATTTTTCTATAACCCTTCCTTCAGTTGAGGGTTTTTCATGGTTTACATTAGAGGATATATCAAAAGATTGTTCGTTATTACCAAAAACTATCTCAGAATCATTAGCTGATGCACCTGTCCCATTAAGATAATAATCAATTCTATATCTTGATAACATTGCTCCAAACAATCCAAGATACCAGTTTGTTTTACTATCTTGAGCAAGTATCAATTTTCTAGTTGAAAAGTTAACAGAATTTTGATCCATTATTTGTAATGTGGTACCATCTAATTGGCTGTTCTGTCCTACACTGACGTTTAACAATTCCAAGTAGGCTTGTTGCCCTTGTGCTTTAGGAGAATACAATTCTTGAACGATGCTAGCTTTACTGCTTTGTTCAGTGACAATTACATTGCGAGAAATAATAGATGTTCCATCAAGGGGTAAAGCAGAAACAATATGAATTGGTTTTTCTAAAATTAAATTTCGAGGAACGTAGATAAATAATCCAGAGTTAAATGCAGCGTTGTTTAATGCTGTGTATTTGTCTTCTTTTGAGTTTGTTGACTCTAATGTTTTTTGAATAATATCTCCATAATTTTTTAGTGCGTCATCAATTGAAGAAATGACTAGTCCTTTAGATTTTAGCTCATCAGAAATGTTTATTCTTTCAATGTTGGAGCCAATTTGCACTATATTTGTGTCATTTTCTAACTCGCGTAATCTAGATTTTAGAAATTCTGGTATAGATTTGTCTGAATCTATTGCAAGAGAAACTAGTTTAGGATCCATTCGTTTTGCATCAGTATATTTGTTATAAAGAGGAGAAGTCTCTATTGGAAGTTCTTGGTAAATGTTTAACGAATTTTTTCTATATTCTTTTAACCACGATGGTTCGTTTCTTGATGAAGAAATCTCATCGATGTGACTTGAACCAATTGTGGATAATGCAAGTTTTTGCATAGTTTATCATAATTTGTAACCAGGGATTAACCGACTGAGCCATCCATTTCCATTTTAATGAGCCTGTTTAGTTCGACTGCATATTCCATTGGTAGCTCTTTGGTAAATGGTTCCATGAATCCATTTACGATTAAACTCAATGCTTCTTCCTCTGAAAAGCCTCTAGTCATAAGATAGAAAATTTGTTCGTCACCTATTTTTCCTACTGTAGCTTCATGAGTAACTGTTGCATCTTCTTGATTTATCTCCATGTATGGATAAGTGTCAGTCTTTGATGTATCATCTAAGAGCAGGGCATCACATCTAACTGTCGCTTTTACATTGGTTGCCCCTTTTGCAACATTGAGCAATCCTCTGTAAGTAGACCTACCGTTAAGACGGCTGACAGATTTTGATGTAATTTTAGATGTTGTGTTAGGAGCAAGGTGTACCATCTTAGCACCAGTATCTTGATGCTGATTCTTTCCAGCAAACGCAATAGAAAGTGTTTCTCCGTATGCTCTTTCGCCCATGAGATAAATTCCGGGATATTTCATTGTGAGTTTGCTACCAATGTTTCCATCAATCCATTCTACTTTGGCACCTTCGTATGCATAAGCACGCTTTGTAACTAGATTGTAAACATCATTACTCCAATTTTGAATTGTTGTGTAACGCAGGTGTGCATCTTTGTGTGCTACAAGCTCAACAACTGCAGAGTGTAATGATTCAGAAGAATAAACTGGTGCTGTACATCCTTCTATGTAATGTACTTCTGATCCCTCATCTGCAATAATTAATGTTCTCTCAAATTGTCCAATGTTTTCTGCGTTAATTCTAAAGTATGCTTGCAATGGCATGTCGACTTTGACACCTGGTGGAATATAGATAAATGAACCACCACTCCAAACAGCGCTGTTTAGTGCTGCAAATTTGTTATCTTCTGGAGGAATAATTTTAGCAAAATATTTCTTGAAAATCTCAGGTTGTTCTTTTAATGCGGTATCTGTATCCAAAAAGATTACACCTTGCTTTTTTAGATCATCTCTGAGATGGTGATATACAACTTCGGACTCGTATTGAGCCCCAACTCCTGCAAGGAATTTCTTTTCTGCTTCTGGAATTCCTAGTTTGTCAAAGGTATTTTTAACGTCTGCTGGAACATCGTCCCAACTTTTCTCAGTTTTTTCAGTAGCTTTAGCATAATAGTAAATATTTTGAAAATCAATTTTATGTAGATCACCGCCCCAAGTTGGCATTGGTTTTTTCATAAAAATATCATATGAGCGAAGTCTAAAATCAAGCATCCATTGTGGTTCATCTTTTAATTTGCTAATACTTTCTACAACTTCTCTTGAGAGACCTTTTTTGCTCAAGTGAACATAAAGTTCAGTTGAATCTTTGAAATCATATTTTGAATAATCCATCTCAAGATTTTCAGTAGTCATGCGACAAATAACTCCGTTATATTATTAATAGCTTCTTCACCCATTACAACTTGTAGATCGGAGTAGGCGAAGCTAAATTTGTAAAACTGATAGGCTAAGCTAATGAAAAAATATTCTTTATTGTTTGAAAAGCTCCAGAAATTGTATGAACATTTGCAACGGAATTTTTTACATTAAATTTGTTTAACTCTTCAGCTGTAAAAGGACCAATTGACACAATTTTAGTTTTTTGTAAATTGTTTAGCAGAGTTTTCTCATCGAAGTTTTTTTCTAGTATATCAAAAAATGCACGAACTGATGATGCGCTAGTAAAAACAATTCCATCAATTTTATTTTGTGAAAATAAATCTGAAAATTCCTTCCATTGACTAACATCACTAAATGAACGTACATCGTAAAGATGAATTTCCTTAACATCTAAACCTATTTTTTCAAG
>JAZGIF010000030.1:0-2045 GCA_036481835.1 Nitrosopumilaceae archaeon | reverse complement strand
TTCATGCGAAACCAATTCAATAAATTCTTCAGAATCTTCTTCTGAACGAGTAATTGCTATGGTTTTTCCCTTCATCATATTATTTCCATCCTATTATTTTTGAGAGCGCAACTACCTTACCTATTATAATTACTGAAGGAGGTTTGATTTTTTCACGTTTGACCTTTTGTGAAATCGTGCCTAGAGTTCCTTGAACCATCCTATGTTTTGCAGTAGTACCTTCCTGAATCACGGCTATCGGAGTTGTTTTTTCTAGTCCACCTGCGATCAGATGATTACAAATTATTCCAAGTCGAGATAAACCCATCATTATTACTATGGTATCTACTGATTTTGCAAGTTTTTTCCATTTTACTTTCTCATTTTGCTTTTCTTGATCTTCATGCCCTGTTACAAAAACTACAGAAGAGGCATAGTTTCTGTGAGTTAAAGGAATTCCAGAATAAGTTGCAGAACCAATTCCAGAAGTTATTCCTGGAATGATTTCGTACTTTATCTTTCGTTTTTTTAGATATTCTGCTTCTTCACCACCTCTTCCAAAAATGATAGGATCTCCCCCCTTTAGTCTGACAACATTTTTTTTGGTTTTTGCATATTTTACCATCAAATCATTTGTGCTTTCCTGATGCTTGTAATCATCTCCAACTGATCTTCCAACATAAATTTTCTTGGCTTTCTTTGAAATCATTGAGAGAATTTTTTTGCTTACTAGTCTGTCGTAAAGAACTACGTCTGCTTTTTTTAGAAGCTCAACTGCTTTAATAGTAATTAGTTTCGAATCTCCTGGGCCAGCCCCTACCAAGTATACTTTACCAATCATTTTTTATTCCACTCCTCAAGCTTTTCTCGCCAATTTAATGCAAGGTCCTTGACTCCTTGTTTGTCAAGCTCTTCACCTGCCATCTTTCCTATCGCTAATGGGTCATTTTTGTTTCCAGTTTTCTCAACAATTATAGATTTAGTTCCATCAACAGAATATGCAACAACAGTTAGTTTCAAATTTTGTTCATTAGAATGTGCAAAAGCTCCTACTGGAAATCTGCAACCAACTTCAATAAATTTTGAAAGTGCTCTTTCAGCATCGGCTTCTAATCGTGAATCAGGATTTTCAATTTGTTTTAACATAGAAAATGTTTCTTTATCATCCTCATTACTTACAATTCCTAAAGCTCCTTGACCTGGGGATGGTGGAAAATCTATTGTTGATAGTTTTGTATATTTAATATCCATTCCCAATCTGTTTATTCCTGCTTGAGCAAGAACTACTGCATCATAGTTTCCTTCTTGAATTTTTCTTATCCTTGATTCTACGTTTCCTCGAATTGGTTTAACTTTAACATCGTTTCTAATTCTACTAATTTGTACAGCGCGTCTAAGGCTACTTGTTCCAATAACTGATTCAGGTTTAATATTTTCAAGAGTAAAATTGTCTTTAGATATGAAAACATCATTAATTGATTCCCTTTTTGGAATACAACTAAGAGTTAGTCCTGGTGCCAAATCAGATGGAATGTCTTTAAGACTATGAACAGCAAAATCTACTTCTTTTTCGGCTACTGCCCTATCAATTTCTTTTTCAAATATTCCCTTTTGTTCTAATGTAAAAAGTGGTCTTGAATCAATATCACCTTGTGTTTTGATTGTTTTTATTTCAAATTCTACTTGAGGATTAATTTTTTTTAATTCTGATATAACCCAATTAGTTTGTGCCAGAGAAAGTTTACTCCCACGAGTTCCGATTTTGAATTTCAATTCTTCACCGTTTTTAGAGCTTTATGATATGCATCAAGTGCGAGATTAAGGTCATTTTTTGTGTGTGCATCTGATAGAAAAACGGTTTCAAATTGTGATGGAGCAATGAAAATTCCGTTTTTTAATAACGAATTAAACATTTTTTGGAATTTTCGTGGATCAGATTTTTTGCATGATTTATAGTCTACAACGGGTTTGTTTGTAAAGAAGATCTGAAACATTGAACCTGTGAAATTAATCTGATGAGGAATTTTTAGATCATTTGCAATATCATCAATTGCTCTTGCAAGTAA
>JAZGIF010000029.1:0-2120 GCA_036481835.1 Nitrosopumilaceae archaeon | reverse complement strand
GATGTAGCAAAATCAATTGAGCTTGGCTCCACAGGAATTCTTGTTGCCAGTGGAATAGTAAAGGCAAAAAATTGGAAGAAAATTATTGAAGAATTTGCTAGGGCAATGCTTTAAAACACCCTATTTTTGATTGGATAAACTGGGAAAATCAAGATGAAGCAAGTGTATTTTTTCAATGAAGGAGACGGCAAAAACAAGAAATTGTTAGGCGGAAAAGGAGCCGGCCTTTGCGAAATGACAAGATTAAAGCTTCCCGTACCTCCCGGATTTGTAATCACAACAGAAGTTTGCAAAAAATATTATCAAAATAACAAAAAACTTCCATCCGACTTGATCTCACAAGTTAAAAAAAACATTAGTAAAATAGAGAAAAAAACTGGAAAGAAATGGAATTCAAAAGAAAATCCTCTACTTGTTTCTGTTCGTTCAGGAGCAGCCCTTTCCATGCCTGGAATGATGGATACTATACTAAATTTGGGACTAAATGATGACACCGTTGCAGGTTTAGCAAAACAAAGCAACAATCCTAGATTTGCTTGGGATTCGTATAGAAGATTCGTGCAATTATTTGGCAAAGTAGTATTTGGAGTAGATGATAAAAAATTTGATGAAGTATTAGATAGTGCAAAAAAGTACCAAGCAGTTCAAACTGATAGTGCGCTAAATGAAAAATCATTACGGCAAGTAGTATCTCAATACAAAAAGATTTGTGAAAAACATACTGGTAGACCATTTCCTACTGATTCCTCTGAACAACTAGAGCTTTCAATAAAAGCTGTGTTTGGAAGCTGGATGGGCGAACGCGCAATAGTATATCGTGAAAAAAATAACATTACAAAAGATATGGCAGATGGTACTGCAGTAAACGTAGTTACAATGGTCTTTGGAAACATGGGAAATGATAGTGCAACAGGAGTAGTGTTTACAAGAAATCCAGGAGATGGAGCAAAACAAATTTTTGGAGACTATCTTGTTAATGCACAAGGAGAAGATGTAGTAGCAGGAGTTCGTACCCCAAAGCCTGTTGACCAATTGAAAATTGAGTTGCCAGAATCCTACAAATTATTAGAAAATACTTGTAAGAATCTTGAAAAACATTATCGTGAACCGCAAGATATCGAGTTTACAGTAGAGCAAGGAAAATTCTACTTGCTGCAAACAAGGAATGCCAAAATGAATGCCACTGCCATGGTTAGATGTTCTGTAGAAATGGTTAAAGAAAAATTAATTTCAAAAGATCAATCTTTGCTCCGACTACATCCAGAACAGCTAGAACAGCTTTTACACAGAACCATAGACCCAAAATCAAAGGGATTTGTCCAATTTGCCAAAGGAATAGCAGCTTCTCCAGGTGCAGCAAGTGGCATTGTAGTATTTGATGTAAAACAAGCAGTAGAATTAGGCGAAAATGGTTCTAAAGTAATTTTGGTAAGAGAAGAGACAAAACCAGAAGATGTTCCTGCATTTTTTTCATCAGTTGGAATTCTCACAAGTAGGGGCGGAAAAACTTCACATGCGGCAGTGGTTGCAAGAGGAATGGGAAAACCTTGCATTGTTGGGTGTTCTGAGCTAAAAATTAATTATGACGCAAAAACGTGCATTGCCAACGGAAAAACGGTTTCTGAAGGAGATGCTATAACAATTGATGGTAGTAGTGGGGCAGTATTTCTAGGCGAAATACCTACAATAGAGCCTCAGGTTACTGAAGATTTTAAAACGATTTTGAATTGGTCCCAAAAAACAAAAAAAATTGGTGTTAGGGCAAACGCAGATACTCCCGAAGCTGCAAAATTGGCTAGAAAATACGGAGCTCATGGAATTGGACTATGCAGGACAGAACGTATGTTCAACGCACAAGATAGAATTGGACTATTTGTAGAAATGATTATGGCTCAATCTCTAGAAGAAAGAAAAACCGTTTTGAAAAAATTAGGTGAGTTACAAAAAAGCGACTTTATAGAAATTCTAAAGGCAATGGAGGGATATACAGTTACAATTCGTCTTTTAGATCCTCCATTACATGAATTTCTTCCAAATCCAGAAGAACTAATGAATAAAATTCACAAACTAGAACAACAAAATTCTAATCAAGACTTGAGTAAAACAAAAAAAATTCTAGA
>JAZGIF010000028.1:0-2475 GCA_036481835.1 Nitrosopumilaceae archaeon | reverse complement strand
CCCTAACTGAAAATATTTTGACTTTGTAATAAGGATATTGAAAAAGAGATTACGTGTTAATTATGTAGATGTATTTGTGAATCACTGGATGTTCCACATTTAGGACAATGAAATGTTATATAATTATGACAAATACTACATTGTTTTTCTGGTTCCATTTCTGTACCACATAACCTACAACTCTCTAATCTCATAAAAAACAATAATACAATTCGAGTTTTAAATCAACAGAAAATTAGACTGCGCTAATTAGTATCACCTAACTTTTTACGAGTAAAAATTTCATTTCATTCTCATTTTTTAGAATGAGAATGTAAATTAGCTGAACCTACACCTAATTAACCTGCGGACAATGTGTGAAATCCATAATAAGCAATTTCACTAAATAATAGTAGTAATAGTATGATGAAAGAAGCTATGATATCTCGAAGACGGTGTCCTAGTTGTGGCAAAACTAAGATTCTTACCGATGAAAATTCAGGAGAAATGTTTTGTGGTTCGTGTGGCTTTGTAATTACAGAAAAGATTGCATCCACAGGTGCTGAATGGCGTTCGTTTTCGCAAGATGAAACTAATAGAGCTAGAACTGGTGCAGGAACTTCCATTACTATGCACGACATGGGACTTTCCACAGTTATTGGTAGTGTAAACAAAGATGCTACAGGAAAACCACTTTCAGCATCTATGAGGAGCTCAATTGAGAGACTCCGAACATGGGACAGTAGAACTCAGGCTCATTCTTCTTCAGATAGAAATCTAAGACAAGCGTTAAATGAGATGAATAAAATTAAAGACAAACTTGCATTGACAGATGCAGTCATAGAAAAAGCTGCTTACATTTACAGAAAGGCAATGGAGAAAAAATTAATCAGGGGACGTTCAATTCTTGGATTAGTGGCGGCTTGCCTTTATGCAGCCTGTCGAAATACTGAAACTCCTAGAACATTAGATGATATGGCAAATGGAATCAACGTCAGAAGAAAAGATGTAGCGAGATGTTACAGACTAATTTTTAGAGAATTAGAGCTAAAAATACCAGTTCCTGATCCTAAAAAAGGGGTTGCTAGAATAGCCAGTCTTGCGGATCTTAGTGAAAAAACTAAAAGAAAAGCAATTGAGATTTTAGAAAAGGCAAAAAAAGTAGGAATGATTGCCGGCAAGGATCCTATGGGTATTGCTGCAGCGGCACTATACATTGCCTGTATTAGCAATAATGAAACAAAATCTCAAAAGGAGATTTCTTTAGCATCTGGAGTAACTGAAGTAACAATTAGAAATAGATGCGCAGGTTTGAGAAAAATTATCGATTCTTAGAACTAAATTTTCCTAAACCCATATTTTTGTTAAATTAGTTTTGTGACTTTGTATACCTTGAATTAGATCAGCTTTATTATTCAGTATGCGATATAATACTTGGAAGCTAACACATGTCATCAAATTGACCCAAAGTCAGAAGGGATGTGTTTTGGGATCCTTCCGAGTATCAACAATTACGCAATCCCTTCCGTGTTAGCTTCTTAATTTATTGAAATGTCTTTATGACATCGTTTCAGGCGTGAATTTTATTATGGTTTTAGTTTCTTCTAGAATTTTTGTTCCTCTTTGTTGAAGAAAATTTGCAATGGTTCCGTTCCATTTTCTAATACTTTCATTTTTTGGCTTTATAGTTGATTTTTTGGCGACCCCATTTTCATAATCAATGTACCAAAAATCATTTGAAACGGATTTAATGTTAACTTGTATCCATAAATTTGTAATTTTGAACACCTAATTGTTCATTCAAATTTTTTGGATAATATATTGTCTTGTGTGACTCTAAGTAATTTCTCCTATACCGTCATCTTTTCTTCTGGTAACCAAAAATATTCCAATTGTTAATCCAAATTGATAAAATGCATACATTAGTAATTGAAAGAATGTTGGAACAAAATCAGTAAACCTGCTAATCAATGCAACAATTACAACTATGACAGAAATTGTGAAAATAAAATAACGTGCGATACTAGGAATGTTGGCAAATTTTAAAAATAAAATTAACGAAATTGAAACAAAAGTTGCAATTACAGTACCCAAGCCTGCGTTCAATCCAAACACAGTAAACAACAAAGAAAGGCCTTCTTCAGGAGTAGATGGAATTATGAGTTCAGATACAGAAATTTTCTCAGGGATTGCAAATTTTAATACATTTGCAATAGCGTTAATTGAAAATAAGGTTAAAAGAATAATCGAAACAATTCTTGCATGTCTTTTAAAACTTGGAAATCTATTTCTTATTCCTCTTCCTAAAATTGCTCCTTGAAGTAAACCAATTCCAATCGTTATGGATAAAGTAATCAAAAAATTTTCTTCAGCTATTGCAAGTATATCCAAAATTCCCGTCAAGGAAATCTGGAAGTCAAAAATGTATTTAGTTTTGTTATTGAAAATCCTTTACAAATGCTATCAAAGCTGAACTGATTTTAAAGTAATTTTTTA